>JBOGJB010000538.1:0-2789 GCA_050745085.1 Vicinamibacterales bacterium | reverse complement strand
GGCGGGTACACGATGAGCAGCTCGATGGCGTTCGGTCTGAAGTCGGCACAGTGGATTGATGCCGACGAGCCCCCGACACGCCTCGTCAACATGAACCATTTGGGGCGCGCACTCCTCGAATACGACCGGCCGCCCGTCAAGCTGCTGTTCGTCTACAACTGCAACCCGCTCGCGACGATGCCGGACCAGCGGCGCGTGCTCGCCGGTCTGGAGCGCGACGATCTCTTCACCGTCGTCTACGAACAGGTCATGACCGACACGGCCCGCTACGCCGACGTCATCCTGCCCGCGACGACGTTCCTCGAGAACTACGACATCGCGAAGGGCTACGGCAGCATCAGCCTGCAGCTGGTGCGGCCGGTGATTGACGTCGTGGGCGAAGCACGGCCGAACCCGGAGGTCTTCGGCGAGCTGGCGCAGCGGCTCGGCGTCTCGGCTGCGCTCGACGTCGCCACCGAGGCGGAAACGCTGCTCCACGTGGTGTCGCGGATACCAGGTTCGATCGGCGCGCCGCTGATGGAGAGCGGCGCAGCCGATCCCCCGCATGGCGGGCTCCCGGTTCAGTTCGTGGACGTCTTTCCGAAGACGTCGGACGGCAAGATCGATCTCTTTCCGGAGTCGATCGCGACGGAAGCGCCGGCCGGGCTGTACGGCTACCAGCCGGACCCGGCGACGGCGGAATTCCCGCTCGCGTTGATTTCGCCCGCGAGCGATCGCACGATCTCCTCCACGCTCGGCGAGCTGCGGCCGCGCCACGCGGCGCTGCAGATGCATCCGGCTGACGCGGCGTCGCGCGGCATCACCGAGGGAGACGCCATCCGCGTGTTCAACGCGCTCGGCGAAGTGCAGTGCCCGGCGGCGCTGTCAGCAGATCTGCCGGCCGGCACCGTGTCGTTGCCGAAAGGCCTCTGGCGCAAGAGCACGTACAACGGCCTCACTGCCAACGCGCTCGCGCCGGACACGCTCACCGACATCGGTCGGGGCGCCTGCTTCAACGATGCGAGAGTGCAGGTAGCCTTGCTGGGCAGACACTAAAGCCCAATGCCTAATGCCTAATGCCCAATGGGAATGCACTTGCCACAGTCGCAGTGAGGAGCGAAGTCCCTTTCGGCATTGGGCATTCGGCATTCGGCATTGACAGCTAATAGCTGAAGAAGAAGATCAGATCAGCGGCCCCTCGCTCTACTCTCCTCAGGATCGCGCGGTTCGCCTTCACTCCCCCGCCCGGCGCCGTCGAGCCCCGAAACCGCAGGAAGTCGGCCAGCTGGTATTCGAGAATGAACTCGCTCGCGTCCTGCGGGCCGAAGTTCTGGCGGAAACGGACGAAGAGCTGCTCGTTAATCTGCTGCCCGAGGGTGACCGCGGCGCCGAAGCCGGCGGCTTCGCTCGTCGTCTCGATCTCGAAGAGGTCGACGTCGAGTGCCCTGCCGATCGACTGGGCGAGCGGCGCCGCGACGAACCCTGACGCGATCGCCCCGGCGCGCTGCGCGAGCGTGATCCGCTCCTCGGTCCTGAGGCTGTTGATCGGCGCATTGAACACGATGAGCGAGAGGATGTCCGCCTCATCGAGCGGCGGCGTGCTGGAGAGCGTCAACTCCGGATTGCGCGCGGTGCCGCGGACGTGGACGCGCGCGACGACGCCGTCGATCACGCGGGTCGCGGTAACGTCGACGAGGGGGTTGACGTCCGGCAGGCCGACGAAGCGGATCCGGCCGTCCCGCGTGACGTCGAACCTGCGCCCCTGGAACTGGTAGAAACCGCGTACGGTGTTGACGGTCCCCGCAAGAGTGAGCCGCTGGCCCGGGTTCTTCCGCACGCGTAGATCGCCGCCGACGGTCAGGTTGATGTCGCCGAGCGCGAGACCGCCCCGGCCGGTCGGGCGCAGGTCGGCGCCGCGCAGCACGAGATTGTCCGGAATGTCGAAGCGCAGGTCGAGCGCGAGCCGATCGAACACGCGGGGGGCCGGCCGGGACGGCAGCGGCGCCACCGGCTCGATCGGCTCTCCGGGACCTGCGGCGGCCACATTCAAAGAGCGCTCGGTGGCCTGCCGCGCGCCGCCGCTCGCGGCGGCCACCTGGACGCCCGGCTCGACGTCCGGCACCGGGGCCGCCTCCGTCGCGTATGGGCTGGGGCCGAGCACGGCGAGGACACGATCGAGCTCGACGCGTCCCGCCTGGAGCCTGACGGTCCCTTCCACGCGCGGCCGGCGGAACTCGCCCGTCACACGCAGCAGGCTGTCGACCTCGACGTCACCGAGCTCGTTGTCGACGAGCTCGAAGCTGTCTGCCTGGAGCTGCAGGTTGACGGCGCCCAGCGCACGCTCGTGCATCGCCAGCTCTCCGCTCACGAGCAGCGGGTCGCCGTGATCGTCGCGCAGCTCGAAGCCGGACACGATCATCTTGTCCGGCTGGAGATCGATCCGCGTGTCGAAGCCGGTGTAGCTGACCCCGCCCACCGGGACCTTGAACGCCCCGCCGCTGACGGTGACCACCCCTTGCAGGTGCGGGTCGCGGCCGGACCCGGTCACGTGAAGGTTGGCCTGCAGCAGTCCCTTCACGTCGGTGACGAGCGATGTGAACCCCTGGATGATGCCGAGTCCGATCGGGCTGCTCTCGACGCGGAGATCGATACGGTCCGCCGCCGTAGCCGCCACGTGCTCCGCGTGGCCGGGCGGCTCGAGGCGGAAGAGCGTCATCGGCGCGAAGCCCTTCGCGGTCAGCCACTGGGTCGCATTCTGCTGCAGCCGCGCATCGATCTGCACGCCCGGCGCGCCGCCGCCGGTATAGTCC
>JBOGJB010000537.1:0-5159 GCA_050745085.1 Vicinamibacterales bacterium | reverse complement strand
GGGCCCTTCAGGCCTCGCCGGTCGCCGACACCGGCCGCGGCGTGCCGCCCGACGTCCGCGACGCCGCCCCCCTCCCGGATGCCCGCGCGCTGTCGGCCGACCAGATCGGACGGCTGCGCCGCGCCTTGCGCGCGCTGCCGATCGTGCAGCGGCTGCCGATCGAGCTGGCATACTACGAAGGCCTCACGCAATCGGAGATCGCCGACCAGTTGGAACAGCCGCTCGGCACCGTCAAGACCCGGATTCGGCTCGGGCTGCAGAAGCTGCGGGAGGCGATGCAGGAATGAGCGACGATCGCGTGCACGATCTCGCCGGCGCCTACGTCCTCGGCGCGCTCGACCCCGCGGAGCGTGCGGCGTTCGAGCGCCACCTCGGCGAGTGCGCCGCGTGCGCGAGCGAGGTGCGCAGCCTGCAGCCGGTGGCCGACGGCCTGGCCCAGGCCGTGTCGCTCGTCGACCCGCCGCCGGCGCTGCGCGAGCGCGTCCTTGCCGTGACAAGGCCTGCCTCGCCGAAGCTCGCACAGCGAGCGAAGGCTGGCTCGCCCGCGGAAGCTCGTGCAGCGAGCGGAGGCGGGCCTGTTCGCCAACCCACGGCTCCTGCGATCAATGCAGCCTGGCTCGCCGCCGCGGCCTCGGCGGTGCTCGCGATCGGATTGGGCATCTACGTCTGGCAGCTCCGCGATCGCCTGACCCAGGTCGAGCGGCGGTTGGACGAGGCCAACGCGCGCGCTGCCGCCAGCGACACGCAGGTCGCCGAACTGCGACGCGCGGCCGTCGACGTGCGCACGACCGCGCTCGTGATCGGCGCGCCCGATCTCGTGCGGGTCGATCTCGCCGGGCAGGGGGGATCCCGCGCGAAAGCGCGTGTCTTCTGGAGCCGCGCGCGGGGGCTCGTGTTCACGGCGGTCGATCTGCCGCCGCTGCCGCCAGGCAAGGTCTACCAGCTCTGGGTCGTCGGGCCGCAGGCGCCGGTCAGCGCCGCGATCTTCGAGCCCGACGCCGCCGGCCGCGCGACCGCCATCGTCGAGGCGGGGCGATCGCTGCCGGAGCCGGCCGCGTTCGCCGTCACCCTCGAGCCGGCGGGCGGCGTGCCGCAGCCGACCGGCGACAAGGTGCTCGTCGGCCTGACCGGTCCGTAAATCCATCCGGCAGGTGCCGGCCGTAGAGGGCATTGGAAGGAGAGCATCCGATGTCCATCCCCCGATCCTTTTGGGCCACGGGCGTCACGCTACTGGCGGTCCTTGCGCTGCAGACCGGCGCAGCGACCTCCAATCACCGCGAGGCGCCCATCACCGCGCTCGACCACAAGGCAGACATCACCGACATCTATGCCTTCGTGAGCTACGCCGCGAACCAGGCGCCGAACACGCAGCCGTCGAAGGTCACGATGATCCTCTGCGTGGACCCGCTGCTCGAGCCCGCCAACGGGCCGACCCTGTTCCCGTTCGACCCCGGCATCCTCTACGAGATCAAAGTCGACAACAACCAGGACGCCGTCGAGGACGTCGTCTTCCAGCTCCGCTTCAAGACGGAATACCAGCTCCCGAACGTGTACTCGGCGGTCGCGGGCGTCGAGGGCGGAGCGTTCAAACCTGGGACGACGACCCTCGTCGTGCCGCCCCGCATCACGGACTTCGACAACCCGGGGTTGAACCTTCGTCAGACCTATGCGGTGAAGATGATCCGCATGGGGGAAGACTCGGAATTCGACGAGGACGAGAACGGCTCGCCGCTTTTCGCGGTGCCAGGAAACGCAGGCCCGCGGACGATGGACTACGAGGCGCTCTACGCGCGCGGGACCTACCGGCTCCCGAACGGCCTGTCGGTTTTCGCCGGCACGACCGACGACGCGTTCTGGATCGATCTGGGCGCGACGTTCGATACGGCGAACTTCCGGACGCTCGGAAGCGGTGTCCCCGGCGTGCTGACGACGGCCGAGGACGCGGCGGCTCAGAACTTCGCGGCGGACTTCGTGTCTGGCTACGCGGTGAACACCATCGCCGTCGAAGTGCCGATCGAGTGGCTCACGCGAACCGGGAAGATCGAAGACTCCAGCTCGAAGGATGCCACGATCGGCGTCTGGGGCTCCACGTCACGCCGGCGCACGACGGTCCGGCGCTCGCCCGACCCCGCGCTCAACGAGGGGCCGTGGCGTCAGGTGCAGCGGATGGGTAACCCGCTCATCAACGAGCTGATCATCGGGATCGGATCGAAAGACCGCTTCAGCATGGACCATCCGAAGAACGACAGCCAGTTCGCCGGTTTCTTCCTCGACCCGCCGATCGTCGGCATCGTCGAGGCGCTGTACGGCGGGGCGCTGAAAGTCCCGAGCGCGCCGAGAAACGACCTGCTCCCGTTGGTGACCTACGCGGCGCCGATCGCTGCGCCCGGGACGCCGGCCGGCCCGATCGCCGACCTCCTTCGGCTTAACACCGGCGTGCCGGCGACCCCGCTCGGTACGGCAAGCCGGCTGGGGCTCATTGGCGGCGATGGCGCCGGCTTCCCGAACGGCCGGCGTCTCTTCGACGACGTGACCGACGTCACGCTGCGGGTCGGGATCGGCGGCGTCCTCGTGAGCCCGCCGTTCGCCGGCTTCAATCCGAGCGTGAACGGACGCCTCGGTGACGGCGTGAATGTGGACGACTCGGCCTATCACACCGCGTTCCCGTACATCGGGTCGGCGCCGGACGGCCGCAACCGCCGGCACATCGATCCGGGCGAGCCGGGCGGCGGCCCCATCCCCTGATCGGAGGCGACTCATGAAGCTGACACTTGCGTTGACGGCGGTCCTGCTCGTCGGCCTCGTCGCGAGCGAAAAGCCGGTGGGGACCGCCCCCTCCTCCCCGGCCGAGCGAAAGATCGCGGCGGCGCGGGCGCTCATCGCGCGGAACTCTGCCAGGTTCCAGAGCTACAACGACCTTGCGATGGCGCTCGCGCGCCGCGCGCGTGAGACGGCCGATCCGTCTCACTACGACCAGGCGGAGAAGGCGCTGGCGGAATCGCGGCGGCTCTCGCCCGGCAATCTCGAGGCGGAGCGGATCGACGTCTGGCTCCTGCTCGGTACGCACGAGTTCGCCCGCGCGCTCGAGAAGGCGCGGGCGCTCAACCGCCGGGTGCCGGACGATGTCATGACGTACGGCATGCTCGTCGACGCGTACGTGGAGCTCGGGCGTTACACCGAAGCAGAACAGGCGGCGCAGTGGATGCTCGACCTCGGTCCCGGCTCGCTGCCGGCGTTGACGCGCACGGCGTATCTTCGCGAGCTCTTCGGCGACGTGGAAGGGGCGCTGGAGTCGATGACCGAGGCGTTGGAGCAGGTGTCCCCGCGCGAATCTGAAGAGCGCGCGTGGGTGCTGACGCACATGGCGCACCTTCACCTGCTGGCCGGGCGCCTCGATCGAGCGCAGGCGTTGACGGAGGAGGCGCTGCGGCTCTTTCCGGACTATCACTACGCGCTCGGCGAGCTGGCGAACGTGCACGAGCGCCGTGGCGACCACACGCGGGAAGCGGCTCTCCTCGCCGAGCGCTTCCGCGTCGCGCCGCATCCCGAGAACCTGTTTACCTGGGCGGACGCGCTCGCGCGCGCCGGGCGCACCAGCGAGGCGCGGTCACGCTTCGCCGAGTTCGAGCGGCTCGCCCGCGCGGAGATGGAGGGCGCCGACAACGCGAACCGCGAGCTGGCGCTGTACTTCGTCGATCACGCGAAGCGGCCGGGCGAGGCGGTGAAGGTGATGGAGCGGGAGATCGCGCGGCGCCGCGACGTCTACACGCTGGACGTGTACGCGTGGGCGCTGTTCGCGGCCGGGCGCCGAGACGAGGCGCGCCGGCACATGTCAGAGGCGCTGGCGGTCGGCACGACCGACCCGCTGATTCGGCGGCACGCCGGCGTGATGGCTATTCGCTGACGGCGCCGACGCGCTGCAGGTGCGGCACGCGGCGGAACATCTCGTCGCGGAGCGGCAGGATGAACGAGAAGCGGTAGTCCCCCTGCATCCGGCCGACCGGAATCCCGACGAGGTGACCGCGGCGATCGATCACGCCGCCGCCCGAGACGCCCGGGTGGCCGTCGGTGAGGCAGGTAACGAGGTTGTTCGGCGTCCGCTGTCCGACGTACCCGGTCGCGAGGATGATCCCCTTCGAGTAGTCGTTTCCGAGACGGAAGATTGGCTCGGCGAATTCGTACCCGTAGTCGAGGTCGATGCTGAGCGGCGGCAGGTCCACCGGCTCTTTGACTTTGAGGATCGCCCAGTCGCCCGGATCGACCTCGGAGCGCGCGTCTCCGGCGTCGACAACCTTGGCCTTCAGCGCGTGGCCGCGGTGCATCAGCTTGATCGTTTCAATGACCCGCGGCCCGCGTCCCTCGGGCACGTCGGGCGGATCGAGCGAGACGACGCCGTGCTTGACGGTGATGAAGTAGCCGTCGCCGAGGTAGCCGGCGGTGCCGTAGCTGCTGCTGCCACGGTTGTCGTACGAGTACAGCTCGACGAAGCTCTCGCGCCGCGCCTTCAGGAGGTCGATCGGCGTCAGGCCCATTTCCGCCTGGAGCTGCTTCTTGATGTCGGCGACCAGCGCCGCGCGGTCCTCGGCGTCTGCCGTGCGGCCGGAGGTGCCGGTCGCCTCGCGCGCGGTGTGCCGCTTGAGGTTCGCCAGCTCGGCCGCCAGGTTGTCGAGGCGGGCGCCGCTTGCGACCGCGTGTCGCGTCCCGAAATAGCTGCCCAAGCCGAAGCAGCCGAACGCGATGATGACCAGAACGATCAGCGAGAACACTGGCCTCGATGCAGGCATCGATATACTCTCCAACACGGCCTGGCCAGTGCACGTGCAGCTTGCGCGCACACGGCTGCGCCGCTGGCCGAGCAGGGACTTCTTGCTGGGATACCTTTCAGTCTAGAGGCTAAGTCGGCTGCTGTCAAGAGCTTCGCTTGTCCGACCTTCGCTGTCGGTGCACTGGGTGCACGTGGGTGCACTGAGGTGCGCTCGGATCAGGGCCACCTCAGCGCACCCGAACGCACCAGCGCACCTGGCGCACCGCTTCTCGTCCGGCTCCTGTCATGATCGCCGGACACGCTTCGTCGCGGCCCATCCAGCCACGAACAGCACGATCCCGGCGACAAAGAAGCGCGGGCTCGGGCCGAGCCCGTAGTCGGCCAGGATCGAGGC
>JBOGJB010000536.1:0-3042 GCA_050745085.1 Vicinamibacterales bacterium | reverse complement strand
CGTCCCCGCGAAAACGTCGTCGCCCGGCCCCTTGTCGATCGGGAGCGACTCCCCGGTCACCGGCGCCTGGTTGACGTAGCTCTCCCCCGCTACGACGCGGCCGTCGAGCGGGATCTTCTCCCCCGGCTTCACGATGATGGTGTCGCCGACGGTGACGTCGTCCACGCCGACGCGACGCTCGGCGCCGTCGCGGCGCACGAGCGCCTCGACCGGCGTGACGTCCATCAGCGCGCGGATCGCGCCGCGCGCGCGGTCCATGCTGCGCGCCTCCAGGAGCTGCGCCAGCGCGAAGAGGAACACGACCGTCGCCGCCTCGAACCACTCGCCAATGAGCGCCGCGCCGGCGACCGCGACCAGCATCAGCACGTTGATGTCGAGCGAAAAGGTCCGGGCGGCCGACAGGGCGCGGCGCACCGTATAAATACCGCCTGTCACGACGGAGAGGGCGAGCAGGCCGACCTCGAGGCCCCGCGAAGCGTCAAAGAAACGTGTGACCAGCCCTGCCGCCAGCGCCACGCCGGACACCAGGACCAGGACCTGCCGGGCCCGCACCGAGCCCGCGGCTCGCACCGGTTCCTCGTGCTCGAGCCAGGCCCGCATGCCGGTCTGCGCGACCGCCTCGGCGATCGCCGACGCGGTCAGCTTTGCCGCGTCGTACTTGACCCGGAGCCGCTGGCCGATGACGTCCGCGGCCAGATCCTCGAGGCCGGGGAGGTGCTTGAGCCGACGCTCGAGGATGGCGGCCTCCTCGTGGCAGTCCATCCCCTCCACCTTGAAGAGAGCCTCCGCGTGGATTTCGCAGACCTCGCAGACGGTTCGGGCCATTCCTATCCATCTTGACACGTTTTTCCGCGACTGATTAGTATGCAGGGTTGGTCCTAATCAATTCACTCACTACTACTTACGGAGTGTGCCGTGATTGAGGTGCAGCACCTCACCAAGCGATACGGGCGCGTGACGGCCGTCGATGACGTCAGTTTCCGGGTGGAGAAGGGCGAGATTCTCGGCTTCCTGGGGCCGAACGGCGCCGGCAAGACGACGACAATGCGCATCCTGACCGGCTACATCCCGGCCACCGAGGGGCGTGCGGTCGTCGCCGGGTACGACGTCTTTGACAAGCCGATCGACGCCAAGCGCCGGACCGGCTACCTGCCGGAAACGCCGCCCCTCTACCCCGAGATGACCGTGCGCGAGTACCTGAACTTCGTCGCGCGCATCAAGGGGATTCCGTCGGCGCAGCGGAAAACGCGCGTCGGCGAAGTCATGGCGAAGACGCGCGTCACCGACATGGCGGAGCGGCACTGCTCGAAGCTGTCGAAGGGCTACCGGCAGCGCGTCGGGCTCGCGCAGGCGATCATCCACAATCCCGAGGTGCTCATCCTCGACGAGCCGACGGCCGGCCTCGATCCCAAGCAGATCATCGAGACGCGGCAACTCATCAAGAGCCTGCGCGGCGATCACACGATCGTCCTCAGCACCCACATCCTGCCGGAGGTCTCGCAGACCTGTCAGCGCGTTGTCATCATCAACCGCGGCCGCGTCGTCGCGGTGGACACGCCGGCGAACCTGACGGCACGGCTGCGCGGCTCGGAGACGTTGTACGTGCAGCTCGACGCCGGGCAGGCGGATCCGATGGGCTCGCTCGGGCAGGTGCCGGGCGTGACGCGGGTCGCGCTCGCGGACGAGCGCGAGTCGATTGTGGGATTCGAAGTCGAGAGCGAGCGCGGACGTGACGTGCGGCGCGACCTGGCGCGCGCGATCGTCGGCAAGGGTTGGGGCCTGCTCGAGCTGCGGCCGATGCGCATGAGCCTCGAGGAGATCTTCCTCCACCTGACGACGGAGGAGTCGCCGGAGACCGCGACCGGCGCCAGGACGACAGAAGAGATGGCGTCGGAACAGGCCGGCGCGGAGACAACCAAAAACGAGGCCGCCCGTGACTAACATCCTCGCCATCGCCAACAAGGAGTTCCGTTCCCTGTTCGCGTCTCCCATCGCCTACATCGTCACGGGCTTCTGGGCGCTTGCCTTCGGCTACTTCTTCTACGCGATGCTGTATTTCTTCCTGCAGCGCAGCCAGGGGATGCCCGGGATGGGGCCGCAGACCGTCAACGTCAACCAGGACATGATTCGCTACGTCCTGACGAACTCGAGCGTCGTGATCCTCTTCCTCCTGCCGGCGATCACGATGCGGACCTACGCGGAGGAGAAGCGGTCCGGCACGATCGAGCTGCTGCTGACCTCACCGGTCACCGACCTCCAGATCATCCTCGGCAAGTTCCTGGGCGCGCTCGCGCTGTACGCGGCGATGCTGCTCGTGACGGTCCTCTACGTGGCGCTCCTGTTCTGGTTCGGCGATCCGGAGTGGAAGCCGATCGTCGCCGGCTACCTGGGGCTGCTGCTGCTCGGCGGCGTGTTCCTGTCGATCGGGCTGTTCATCTCGAGCCTGACGAAGAACCAGATCGTCGCCGCGGTGATCACCTTCGTGACGTTCCTGATGCTGTGGGTGATCGACTGGATGGCGTCGGACGCGACGGGGCGGACGGCGTCGGTCCTCCGGTACCTGTCGGTCACCGGTCACTTCGACGACTTCTCGAAGGGGATCATCGACACGAAGCACGTCGTCTACTACCTGAGCTTCATTACGTTCGGACTGTTCCTGACGGCGAAGTCCGTCGACACGGAGCGCTGGCGAGGCTAGAAAGGCAAATTCGAAGTACGAAGTACGAAGGCTGAAGTACAGCGAGGGGCAACGACAACAGTGATTCGAAAAGTCCTGGGAATCATCGGCTGGGTTGGCGCGGCGGTCGTCTTCGCCGCGTTCGCGATCTGGATTCTCCCCAACACGGCGCTGCCAAGCGGGCCCGACTGGGACCTGTGGCAGCGCCGGCTGGCGCTGACGGGTCTCGTGCTCGTCCTGCTCTACATGCTGAGCCAGTGGCGCGACATCGGGCGCTCCTTCTCCGGCCGCCAGGCGCGCTACGGCACCCTGTCGGTCGCGAGCATTCTCGTCGTGCTGGCGATCCTGGTCACCATCAACTGGAT
>JBOGJB010000535.1:0-2550 GCA_050745085.1 Vicinamibacterales bacterium | reverse complement strand
ACCTTGAACCGCCCCGGACGGATTTTGACGATGCCTGACCGTTGTGAGCCTGCAGGAAGATTCCTGCGTCCTACCGATCGGGAAGCAAGGTAACCGCACACTCCTCGACGCCGTGTCCTCGCACGGCCGTGACCTCGAAGCGCAGGCGGCCGAACTGGACGACGTCGCCAACCCGCGGCGGCCGGCCGAGCAGCGTGAGGACCAGACCGCTGACGCTGTCGACGTCGGCGTGCTCGAGATCGAGATCGAACGTCTGGCCGACCTCGTCGAGCCGCATCGTTCCCTTCACGCGCAGCCGTCCCTGCTGATCGCAAACGCCCGGGCCTGGCGTCCCTTCGTCGATGTGGCCGACGACCTCGCCGAACAGATCCGACAGCGTGATGACGCCGGCCGTCCCGCCGTGCTCGTCGATCACCACCGCCATCTGTGTCCGCTCCAGCCGCATCGCCGCAAGCACGTCGTCGAGCGGCGCCGTCTCGGGGACGACCGGCAGCGACCGCAGCCTCGTCGGGTCGAGCGACTGGCTCGACATCGCGAGCCGGAGCAGATCCTTGATGTGCACCATGCCGAGGATGTGGTCGAGGTCGCCGTCGAACACGGGATACCGCGTGTGCGGCGACGACCGCAGCGCCGCGCGGATCTCGTCGAGCGTCGCATCGACGGGCAGGCCGACGACCCGGACCCGCGGCACCATCGCCTCGGCGGCGGTGAGCGCGCCGAACTCGAACAGCTCGCGCAGCATGCGGCCTGACTCCTGGCGCAGCACGCCCCCTTCCTCGCTCTCCTCGACGATGATCTGCAGCTCCTCCGGCGTGTAGTAGTGCTCGGGTCCGGTGACCTGACGGCGTATGCCGAGCAGCCGGAGCGTCAGGTTGCCGGCGCCGTTGAGCGCCACGACGAGCGGATACACCGCCTTGTTCAACGCGACCATCGGCGGCGCGATCCACAGGACCGCACGGTCCGCGTACTGCAACGCCACCGATTTCGGCACCATCTCGCCGACGACGATGTGGAGGTAGGTCAGGAGGGTCACCGCCAGGACGCTCGCGGCCGCGTGCGCCGCGATCCATCGTCCGGCCCCCAGATGTTCGAGCCGGGCGGCGATCCAGTCCGCGACGACGTGCTCGCCATACATGCCCAGGCCGAGGCTCGCGACCGTGATGCCGAGCTGCGCGGTCGCGATGAACCGATCCTGCCGGATCGGATCCGACAGGACGCGCATGACGAGGCGCGCCGCACGGTGGCCGCGCTCCGCGAGACGCTGCATCGCCTGGCGCGGCGCGCCAACAATCGCGAACTCGGCGGCAACGAAGAGGCCGTTGGCGACGACGAGCGCCGTGATGATCGTGATCGCGATGAGGCTATCCACGCTTCGCCTCCGGACGCGCCTTCAGCTCGTCCTGCACCTGGCCGAGCAGCGCCGAGGCGACGTCCTCGAGAGTGATGAGCCCGGCCACCTCTCCGCTTTCGTCGGTGACGAGCGCGTTGTGCGCGCGCCGCTCGCGCAGGAAGCCGATCAGGCGGTCCGCGGGCATCGTCTCGGGCACCCGGACGATCGGCTGCACGAGCGAGTCGATCTGGCGTGGCGCGTCCGGCTTTCCGTCTCCCGAGATGTAATCGAGCGCGAGATCCTTCGTCCTGAGCATCCCGATCACGTTCGACGGATGGCCGCGCCAGACCGGCAGGCGCGTGTACGGACTCGACGCCACTGCGCGGACGATCTCGTCGAACGGCTGCGCCGCGTCGAGCGACACCAGCCGCTCGCGCGGCACCATCAGCTCGCGGGCGGTCCGGCGCCGCAGCTGCAGCGCCTTGTGCAGGCGGACCTGTTCCTCCGGCTCGAGCAACCCGCCGTCGCGGCTCTCCGCGATCAACATCTCGAGCTCTTCTGGCGAGTGGATGTGACGATGACCGGTGTTGTGGACACCGAACAGCCTGAGCAGCAGGATGCCGGAGCCGTTGAGGATCCAGATGAACCAGGCCATCCCGCGAAGCGACCACCGCATCGGAACCACGGTCCAGAGCGCGATCTGCGTCGGGTACTGCAGCGCCAGCGACTTCGGCACCAGCTCGCCGAAGATGACACCCAGAATCGTGAGGCCGATCAGGATCGCTGCGGCCGCGGTCGACTCCGCGGAGCCGGGCTCGACGCCGGCGCGGACGAGCAGCGGCGCGACGACCGGCGACAGCCGCGCCTGGCCGTATGCGCCCAGCACGAGGCTGCCGAAGGTGATGCCGATCTGCGAGGCGGCGATGTACCGGTCGAGGAGCCGGGCATCTTCGACGACCGGCAGCAGTCGCGCGGCCAGCCGGTGCCCGTCTTCCGCCAGCCGGCGCAGCCGGCTGCGGCGGACGCTGACCGCCGCGAATTCCGCCGCGACGTAAACCGCGGTCAGGAGAATCAGGCCAAAAATGACGGCCCAGGCCGCGACCACAGCCGCAGATTAACGCAGATTCGACCTTGGCCGCAGATTACACAGATTCACGCAGATCGGACGCTATCGCACCCTGAGCACCTTGAGCACCCTGAGCACCCTGAGCACCCTGAGT
>JBOGJB010000534.1:0-14352 GCA_050745085.1 Vicinamibacterales bacterium | reverse complement strand
AAGGTACCCAGCGCCTTGAGGTTGCGCTGCAGCGCCATGACGTCGAAGCGGGCGCGGAACGCGCGCGCCTCGCCGGTGCGGCCTCCGAGCGCGAGGAAGTACGCGATCAGATCGTCCGCCGTCTGTTCGGGGATGTCCACATACGAGTCCCGCACCAGCGACACGAGGTCGTAGGTGTCGGGCCCCATGCGCGCGTCCTGGAAATCGATGGCGTACAGCCGCTCCTGATGGAGCATAAGATTGCGGCTGTGATAGTCGCGGTGGCACAGCACGCGCGGCTCGGCCGCCAGTTCCTCGGCGATCACCCGGAACTCCGCGTCGAGCGCCTCGCGCGCGCGCGGCGCGAAATCGACGCCGCGGTACCCCTGCAGGAAGTGTTTTGCGAAGAAGTCGAGCTCCCAGGAGAGCTTCTCGACGTCGAACGCGATGCCGTACGGCAGGTACGTGGGCGACGCCAGCTCGGTCCCGCGGCGCTGCAGGACGTCGATGATCGCAACGGCCTGACGGTACAGCGCGACGTGCTCGCCGGTAGGGGCGGCGCCCACGTGCGCCTGCAGCGTGACGTCGCCGAGATCCTCGAGCAGCAGGACGCCCAGATCGTCCGCGTGGTCGAGGATCGCCGGAATCGGCACCGGCATGCGCGCCAGCAGCTCGGCCACGTTCACGAACGGCAGGGCGGCGAAGTCAATGGGACCAGCATGCAGGGCCAGCACCGTGGTGGGACCGTCCGGCACCAGAATGCGGAAGTACCGCCGATCAGACGCGTCTCCCGTGAGGGGGACCACGCGCGCGGCGCGCGCGGCCAGCCCGCTGCGCTCGAGATAGGCCTGAATGCGTGCCTGTGCCGCTTCCGCCTCAGTCGTCCCGGTCGTCATGCGCTTCAATACTCCAACTACAGCGGCGCTCTGATCAAGCCGCCCTCGCCGCGGACGATCGCCTGCCGCTCGAACCGCGCGCCGGGCGGGATCACGACATCGTCCGCGACGACACACTCGGCGATGCTTGCGCCGGCGCCCACGCGGACGCGGTCCCACAACACCGATCGGCTCACGCGCGCCGCCGGGTCGATCGTACAGTTGTCTCCCTGGAGCGGGCCGTTCCGGCCTTCGGCGGCGGCGACACGCAACGACGTCTCGAGGTAGTCGGCCGGCGTGCCGATGTCTTCGAACGACGCGTCGCAGGTGAAGGCGCCGACGGCGTCCGGGCGCGCCTTGATCAGCGCCGGGTAGAGCGACCCAACCGAGCTCGAAGGGCGATCCTCCGGGACCGCGGCGAAGACGTGCGCCTCGGCGACCTGAACTCCGATGAAGTGGTAGTTGGGTCCGGCATGCGTAAACCCGCGCACGAAACCATCACGCACGAGGACCCCGCCATAGTGATCGGGGCGCGGATTGGGGATAAGCGCCATCGTGACGAACGCCCCCGAGCGGGCGTGCGCGTCGGCCACCGCGCCGAGCGGCACGTCGGTCAGCGTGTCGCCGTTGATGATAAAGAAGCGATCGGCGTCGAGAATCGGGAGCGCCTTGTGCGGCCCGCCCGCGGAGCCGAGCAGCGGCTGCTCCCACGAGTAGCGAACGCGGAGGCCGGTGCCGGCGCCGTCGCCGATTTCGCGCGCGATCGTCTCCGGCCGGTAGTGCAGATTGAGCACCGCCTCGCCGACGCCGCTCGCGGCGAGCCACCTGAGGACCCGGACGGCCAGCGGCACGCCGGCGACCGGCAGCGCGGCCTTCGCGCGCGCGAAGCTGAGGGGACGGAGGCGGGTGCCGAGACCGGCCGTCAGCACCAGTGCGTGATCGACGCCGCTCAAATGTCCTCGAAGAGCATGTCCCGGCCCGACAGGCCGAACGCGTCGCGCTCTGTCAGGAACAGCGCGCGATAGGAATCCAGGATGTAGTCCGCCGCGGAGCGCCCCAGCGCCTCCGCCATCGCCGCGATGCCGCGCTCGCTGCCTTCCACCTCGATGTAGGTCCCGACCGGCGTCTCGTCGATCGCGATGATGACGTCCTCGTGAGAATACTCTTCGCGATACTTCTGATAACGGAACCAGACGTGGAAGCCGGATTCCTCGAGGACGCGCAGCAGCACCTCGCCGTCGGCGACGACCGTCTCCAACTCCTCGCGCACTTTCATCGCCGAGGGTTCGACCGGTCCCTTGAACGTGAGACGGCTTTTGCCGTTTTCGTGACGCACGCGCAGCACGCAGCGGCGGCGTCGCAGCGCTTCGTCATCGGTGTCGAGCAGGTGGTCGTCCTGCAGCCGGCGGCCGCGGAGAGGCGTTGCGCCTGCGGCCTCAATCGCCGCGCGGGCCTCGGCGGGGGAGCCGAACCGGAGCTTGATCTCCCGCTCGATGATCGTGCTCAGCATGGGAGCCTCCGTGTCGCCGGACCGAAAGCGCGCATTATAAGCCGCAGATTCACGCAGATGCACGCAGATATTCACGCAGATCCCGCCGATTCCTAGCAGGCGATGCGCCGCGTGGGCCCGCGCCAGAAGCGCCGCACGAACACGTACATCGTGAAGCATTCGAGGGCAAATGCCGGAAAACCGAGGTATCCAACAACCGGCATCTCAAACAGCTTCAGGTTGGGCAGGATCGGGACGGTGTAGACCCATCGGGCACGTGACCAATAGTTCCAGAACTCCCAGAGAGCGCCACAGATGAGTCCGGCGAGACCGAGGTTGCCGATGCGCTTGGACTGGCCGCGGGCGAGATCGGCGACGAGCGATTCGCCGCCGAAGCGGGCGTTGATAGGATCGAGGAGCAGGATGAAACCAAGCCAGACCGGCGCGGCGAGATACGGAGACGGCCACAGGATCGGCGCGATGAGCATCACAGCGCCGAGGGCGATGGCAGCTCGCTCAACGGCGGGCCTGAGAGGCCCGCCCTCCACGAGTCTCTGAGAATCGTCGAGTCTCTGAGAATGGTGGAGCGCGGGCCTCTTCGGCCCGCGGAAGCTCGCCACCAGATCGCCCGTCTCGAAGATCGCCGGCCAGATCGTCGCAAACGCCCACGCGTAGCCGACGTAGCGCCACGGCGGAGCCGGCAGGTTCAAGTAATGCCAGTTGTCGATGAAGAGGTTGTAAAACTCGAACAGGAGCCAGAGCGGGATCGAGACGATCGCAAGGAACGCGAACTCCGCCGGCGCGCTGCGGATCCAGGAGGACCCGCGGCGCTTCCACACGACCGCGTCGACGAGCAGGATGTAGCCGGTCCACGCGATCGGCGTGTGCCACGTCCAGAACGGCTCGACGCGTGCGAGCATCGCCGCCTCGGAGACGAGCAGCACGACGAGGCCAATCCAGCCGTACGCCGGCATCACGTCACCCGCACGCGATAGGACAGACCCTTCAACGCTGGTTGTCCAACCCCTTTACCGAAGACCATCACCTTGTGAGTGCTGCCGAGGCCGCCTGGAAGCATCAGCGTCTTCGCCTGGTTGGTCCGACTGCCGCCTTCGCGCGCGAAGCGCGCTTCGGCGCGCCTCGCCGAAGCCTCCGGCGGAGGCGGGAAGCCGGACGCAAGTCGATCGGGCAGTCCCAGACCCATCAAGAAGTAGGTCTGGTCCGTGACGCCAAGCGTCGTGAAACCGGCGCGCTCCGCGGCCAGCCGCACCGAGGTCAGGTCCACGTGCGACGTGATATCGCGCTCGCCCGGCTCGCGCAGCCAGTCCGGCGCGCGCGCAGCGGCGCGATGGGCCGAGAACGTCGTCAGCGTGCCCGTCGCGTGGCTTCCGGAAAAGAGTTCCGCCGCCACGTGGCCGTAGTCGATCAGAATCAGAAACCCGCGTTCTATTGCACGGGCGGCGGACGCGATCCAGTCGTCTGCGGCGAGATTGATCTCCGCGCGGCCGCCCGGCTCGAGCGCGATGTCCGCGCGATCGAGGTACGCCTGGAGCGCCGGCGTCGATGGCGCTCCCTCGACTTCGACGAGCGCTCCATCCCGCTCGCCGACGAGAATCTCGCGCAGACCGCGCTCGCGCATGACGACGATGTGGACGGGAAGCGCGTCGACGAGCTCGTTGGCGTAGATGACGCCGACGAGACCTTCAGACAGCTCCCTGCCGCTGACGGCGCCAGATCCTCGCGTGTCTGTATGAAGCTGCCGCACGTGAGGCCCCAGCGTTCCGCGCTGCGCCTCCCGCGCCCGCTGGCTGCGCTCGACGAGATGCAGCCGGGTGCGCGCGTAGAGATCGGGCCGCTCGCGCTCGAGCGCGTCGAAGACGTCGCGTGCCAGGCGGCCGTTGCCCGCGCCCGCCTCGACGAGATCGAGGGGTGCCTGGGGCTTGGGGCCGCTGAGCAAATCGAAGCACTGAGCGATCTGTACTGCGAGCAGCTCACCGAACAGCGGCCCGACGTCGACACTGGTGAAGAAATCTCCGCCGCGCCCGGAGCGCCGGCCGGCGCGCGCGTAATAACCAAACTCCCGGTGGTAGAGGGCGAGGTCGATGAAGGCGGCCGCGGTGAGGGGGCCGCGGGTGCGAATCTGTTCGCGGACTACGTCTATCAGCGACACGTCAATGCCAAATGCCTAAAGGCCCAATGCCAAATGGGTCTGCGCTCGCGGCTGTGGCGGTCACCGTCTCGAGTGTAGACGCATTCGGCATTGGGCATTCGGCATTCGGCACTTTTATGGTTTAGTCACGGTCAGAAAGACTTCCCGTCCGTCGCCGGTCCGGCCCCTCCGCCACACCAGCAGGAACGCCGTCTCCCCCGAGCGAACGCTCTGCAGCTCGCGCCGCACGTCCGCCGCGCTTGAGATCGACCGGTTGTTGACCTGCGTGATGACGTCACCTTCCGCGACGCCGCCCGCCTCGGCCGCGCTGCCGCGCTCGACGGCGGTCACGACGGCGCCGGAGAGGTCGGACGGCAGCCTCAGCCGGCGCACGGCCTCGGAGTTCAGAGGCGTCAGCTCCATCCCGAATCCAGCTTCGATCGCTTCCTCGTTCTCCTCGGGCTCATCGGTCGTTCGCACGCCCTGCTCCGCCTCGAGGTCCAGTTCGTCGACCGTGACGTTGAGCGTCTGAGGCTGGCCCTTGCGGACGACCCTCACGGGCACCGTCGCTCCGGGCTTCGTGCGGACGACCATGTTGACGAGCTCGCCGCTGTCCTTCACCGGCTTCCCGTTGTACTCGATGACGACGTCGCCCGGCTTCATGCCGGCCTTGTCGGCGGGGCCGTCCTTGCCGACCGTCGTGATGAGCGCGCCCTCACGGCGCGGCAGGCCCAGCGCGCGCGTCTGGCTCTCGCTGAACGGCTGGCTGCGGACCTCGACCCCGATCTTGCCGCGCGTGATCTTCCCGGTACGGAGCTGCGGCAGCAGCTCGCGCACGAGGTTGATCGGCGTGGCGAAGCCGATGCCGATGTTGGCTGCCTGCTGATTCGTGAAGATCGCCGTGTTGATGCCCACGACCTCGCCGCGGACGTTGAGCAGCGGGCCGCCGGAATTCCCGGGGTTGATCGCCGCGTCGGTCTGGATCATGGGCTGCTCGCGCTGCGCGACGCCGCTGCCAGGAACCTGCCGGCCAAGCGCGCTGACGACACCGACCGTCACCGTGTGCGACAGGTTGAAGGGATTGCCGATGGCCATGACCCAATCGCCCGGCTGGAGCTGGTCTGAATCGCCGAACTTGACCACCGGGAGACCTTCCTTCGGCATCTCGGTGATCTGAATCAGCGCGCTGTCGGTGATCGGGTCGCGTCCGATGACCTTGGCGTCGTAGATGTCGCCGTTCGAGTTGTATAACGCGACGCGGATTCTGTCGGCGCCGTCGACGACATGGTTGTTCGTCAGGATGAATCCGTCCTTGTCGACGATGAACCCGGTGCCTGCCCCTTCCGTGAACTGCTCGGGCTGGCGCCGGCGGCCGTTCGGACCGGGCTGCGCGCGGCCGCCTCCGAAGAAGCGCTCCATGAAATCATCGCCGCCGAAGAACTCGGTCAGCTCGCGCGTGCGGCGGCGCGCTTCCGTCCTGATGTTCACCACGGCCGGGCTCTGCGTTTTCGCGATGTTCCGGAACGTCGCCGCGTCCACCGGCCCGCTGAGCGGCGCGCTGTTGGCCGGCGGCAGCGTGACCGTCTGCGCCGAGGAGGCCGGCGACAGATCGAGCCGGGACGCGATGACCAGCCCGACGGCAATCGACGCGATCACAATCAGAACCGTGTAGAAGAGAGTTGTTTTCTTCGTTGACATACCGTTCCTAATCCTTGGTCCTTAGCTATTAGTTTACTCGCTAGTCCCTAGTCCTGGTCCCTGGCCTCCGATCCCTGGCCTCCGGTCCCCGGGTCCCTAGAGAGTCACGATGTCGGTCTGAGCCGGCCCAGTCACTGTGGCTTGGCCATCTCCGTAGAACATGTTGATTTCCGTCCGCACGCCGAAGTGATCGAAGTACACGCCAGGCTCGATCGTGAAACCTGTCCCGGGAAGCAGACGGCGGTCGTCGTGGGTCTCATAGTCGTCCATGTGGACGCCGTTGCCGTGCACGCTCTCGCCGAGGCTGTGCCCCGTTCGGTGAATGAATGCCTTGCCGTACCCGGCACGATCGATGACCTCGCGGGCCACGCGATCGACCTGCCAGCCGCGCAGGTCGCGCCGCTCGCGCGCCGCGGCCTGGACGAGCTGGATCGCCGCGTCGCGCGCGTCGCGGATCGCCGCAAACGCGCTCGAGAACTCACCCGGCACGGCCAAGCCCGTAAAACCGACCCACGTGATATCCGCAAAGACCGCGCCAGCGTCCGAAAGCTTCCCCCACAGATCGAGCAGCACCAGCTCGTTCGGACGAATCGGCCGATGTGCCTCAGGCGATGGCAGATAGTGCGGATTCCCCGCATTCTCCATCGCCGCGACGACCGGCGGCGAATCGGTGACGAGCTCGTCCTCCTTGAACCACCCTGCCATTCTCTGCTGCACGTCGTATTCATCCGCGACGCCGCGCTCGCGGATCGTCGCCCGGATGGTCTCGAACGCGCGGTCCATTATCCGGTAGAGCCGCTCCGACGCGGCCCGGTGCGAGGCCAGGGCGTCCGGGCCCCACGACGCCTCGAACCGCTGCACGAGATCGCCCGACGAGACGACGTCGACGCCGAGCGACCGCACCGCCTCGAACGTGCCGGCATCCACCCGCGACACGTACGGGATGGCGCCGTTCGGCGAATACTCCATCGCGACGCGCCGGCAGCCGTCGAGCAGCCGCCGGAGCCCCGCTTCCAGCTCCCGCCGTCCGGCGTAGGCTTCCTTCGTGCCGGGAAGCCCGTCGAGATTATGACGCTCGATCGCGTGAACGAGTCCGCGGGGCGTCCCGGAGGCGGGGATCAGGTAGTACCAGCGGCGTGTGGTCATCTTGCCGGACCCACCGGCAAGACCGGCCAGCGTCGCCGCAATCGGGTTCGACCCGTGAAAGTCGTAGAGGAGCCATCCGTCCAGCCGGTCGGCGGCGAGGGCGCGCTGGACGGCGGGGACGTCGAACCGCATCCTACGAGTATATAAATAAAGCCGCAGATTCACGCAGCGTAACGCCGATGCCCTCTGAGCGGTAAGACGACTCAAATGTGAGGAAAGTTTGGCGGTCCAAGGGTTTACGTTCGTTGATCATACAGCCGATGTGGCGGCCCGGCTGCGCGGCGCGACGCTCGATGACCTTTTCGCCGCCGCCGCCGGCGCGCTGACCGCCGCGATGACGGTGCCCGAGGCGATCGAGCCGAGGCGATTACTGACGCTCGGCCTCGAGGCGGCCGACGTCGAGCTGCTGCTGGTCGACTGGGTTGGGGAATTGCTGTACCAGTTCGAGACGGAAGGGTTCCTCGTCGCGGCCGCGCGGCCGCGCGTCGCCGAGCAGAACGGGCGGTGGCGCGTCCACGCGGAAATCGCCGGCGAGACGCGCGATCCTGCGCGTCATCCCATGAAGGTCCTCGTCAAGGCCGTCACGTTCCACGGCCTGCGGATCGAGCGTGGCGCGGACGGCTATGAGACGCTATTGATTCTCGACATCTGATGAAGCTCGAGCGCATCGATCGCAACCGCTGGCGCATCCCGAAGAGCGGCGGCATGCGCGTGGACGGCATCATCTACGCCGACGCGCAGATGATGGCGGACCTGCAGGACGATCAGAGCCTCGAACAGGTCAGGAACGTCGCGCATCTGCCCGGCATCATCGGCGCGTCGCTGGCGATGCCGGACATTCACTGGGGCTACGGGTTTCCGATCGGCGGCGTCGCCGGGATAGACGCCGAGGAGGGCGTCGTCTCGCCTGGCGGCGTCGGCTACGACATCAACTGCGGCGTCCGGCTGATGGCGTCGAGCCTGACCCGCGGCGAAGTGACGCCGCGGCTGCGCGACGTCGTCACGCAGCTGTACAACAACGTCCCGACCGGAGTGGGCGAAGGCCGTCGGGACCTGCGGCTCAGCCCGGCAGACATGCGCGGCGTGCTGACCGAAGGGGCCGGATGGGCGGTCCAGCGCGGTCTCGGGGAGCGCGACGATCTCGAACGCATCGAGGAGGGGGGCGCACTGGCGAACGCGGATCCCGAGCTGGTCTCGGACCGCGCCAGACAACGCGGCTCGACCCAGCTCGGGTCGCTCGGCTCCGGCAATCACTTCCTCGAGGTGCAGTACGTCGCCGAGATCTACGACGAGACGGTCGCCTCTGCGTTCGGGTTGGTCAAGGACCACATCACGGTGATGATCCATAGCGGGTCGCGCGGCCTCGGCCACCAGGTCTGCCAGGAGCACCTGCGCGTGATGGTGGATGCTGCGCGGACGTACGACATCAGCCTGCCGGATCGCCAGCTCTGCTGCGCGCCCATCCGGTCGCCGGAGGGGCGCGCGTATCTCGCCGCGATGGCGGCGGCGGCCAACTTCGCCTTTGCCAACCGCCAGGTGATGAGCCACTGGGCGCGCGAGTCGATCGCGGCGGCACTCGGCGTTGCCCCCGGCCGGACCGGTCTCCGCGTCGTCTACGACGTGTGCCACAACATCGCGAAGTTCGAGACGTTCCGGATCGACGGGCAGGAGCGACGGGTTTGCGTGCATCGCAAAGGAGCGACGCGCGCGTACCCGCCGGGCCACCCGCAGACGCCGGCGGCGTACCGCGACGTCGGGCAGCCGGTTTTGATTCCGGGTGACATGGGGCGCTATTCGTATGTGCTCGCCGGAACCGCGAAGGCGCACGCTGAGACGTTCGGCTCGACCTGCCACGGCGCCGGCCGGAAGATGAGCCGCAGCCAGGCGAAGCGCGCCGGGCGGGGCCGCGATCTCATCGAGGAGCTGGAGCGCCGCGGTATCTACATCCGCGCGGCCGGGATGGCCACGATCGCCGAGGAGATGCCCGAGGCATACAAGGACGTCGCGGACGTGGTCCGGATCGTCCACGAAGCCGGGCTGAGCACCCGGGTTGCCCAGTTGCGGCCTATCGGGGTTATAAAGGGATAGCGTCGAATTCTGGATTCCTGCTTGCCTGAACACGACAAGGTCGGACTTATGCGAATGAAGTTCGGAATCGCGACCGGACTGGCGCTCTGCGGCTTGATCGCGCTCGCCGCGCAGACACGGCCGCCAGCGCCGCCGCAACCGCCACCGGCCGGCCAGCCGCCTTCGCCTTCGGCGAGCCAGGGGCAGCAGCCGCCGGTCACCTTCAAGGTCGAGATCAACTACGTCGAGATCGACGCGATCGTCACGGATCAGCAGGGGAATTTCGTCCGTGACCTGCGGAAGGAAGACTTCCAGGTCACCGAGGATGGCAAACCGCAGTCCGTGTCGATTTTCGCGATGGTTGACATCCCCGTCGAGCGCGCGGTCGCGCCGCTTTTCACACCCACACCGATCGAGCCGGACGTGCAGAGCAACGAACACGAGTTCGCGGGCCGCGTGTACATGATCGTCCTCGACGATTTGCACACCGCACCGCTGCGCTCGACGCTTGTCCGAAGGGCCGCGAAGCAGTTCATCGAGCGCTTCGTCGGCGCGAACGACATGGCGGCGGTGATTCACACGAGCGGGCGCAGCGACGCGGCGCAGGACTTCACGGGCAACAAGCGGCTGCTCGTGACCTCCGTCGACAAGTTCATGGGGAAGAAGCTGCGATCGGCGACGCTCGAGAAGCTCGACGAGTACAACCGTCGGCGCGGCACGCCGATGGCGAGCGATCCGCTGACCGACCCAGCCGATTTCGAGCGCGGCTACCAGGCGCGCGCCATGCTCGGCACGCTGAAGAACGCGTCGGAGTTCCTCGCCGGCATCCGAGGCCGGCGTAAGGCGCTGCTCTTCATCAGCGAGGGCATCGACTACAACATCTACGATGTGTTCGGCGCATCCTCCGCCTCGCAGATCCTGGACGAGTCGCGAGACGCGATCGGCGCGGCGACGCGGGCCAACGTCGCCATCTACTCGATCGACCCCCGCGGGCTGACGACGATGGGGGAGGAGGGGATCGAGCTGACGGCGCCGCCGGAGGATCCGTCGCTTCGGCTCAACACGCAGGGGCTCCAGGACGAGCTGCGGCTGTCGCAGGACAGCCTGCGCGTGCTCTCGGAGGAGACCGGCGGCTTCGCCTCGGTCAACTCGAACGACTTCGCCAAGGCGTTCGACCGCGTGGTCCGCGACAACAGCGCGTACTACGTCCTCGGCTACTACTCGAGCAACGAGCGGCGCGACGGGCGCTTCCGCAAGGTCAGCGTCCGCGTCAGTCGTTCCGGGCTCGAGGTGCGCGCGCGCAAGGGGTATGCCGCGCCGCGGGGGCGAGCCACGGCGACGCCGCCGCCGAAGGCAGGGTCGGCGGAGCTGCGCGACGCGATCAACAGTCCGATTCCGGTCTCGGGTCTCACGCTGCGCACCTTCGCCGCGCCGTTCAAGGGAACGGCGCCGAACGCGTCGGTGCTCCTGAGCGTAGAGGTCGACGGCGCCGACCTGAAGTTCGTCGAGAAGGGCGGGTTGTTTCACAACGACCTGGAAGTCACCGCCATCGCCTACGACGACAAGGGCAAGGTGCGCGACTCGAAGCCGCTCACGCTGAAGCTCGATCTCCGGCCGCAGACGCAGGAAGCGGTGGCGAAAAACGGCTTCCGCGTGACGACGCGGCTTCAGGTGCCGCCCGGGCGCTATCAAATTCGCATCGGCGGACGCGAAGCCAACGCCGGGCGTGTCGGCAGCGTCCTCTACGACCTCGAGGTGCCGGACTACTGGAAAGTCCCGTTCGCGATGAGCGGCCTTGCGATCACCGCCGCCTCCGCGGCGCGTACGCCGACGGCCGCTCCCGATCCCGAGCTGAAGGACGTCCTTCCCGGTCCGCCCGTCGCGACCCGCGAGTTCCCGACGGGCGATCGCCTCGTGCTGTACACGGAGGTGTACGACGGCGAGGCGGCAAAGCCGCACGGCGTGGACATTACGACGACGCTGACGTCCGACGAAGGACGGGTGGTGTTTACGACATCGGAGGAGCGCAAATCGAGCGAGCTCGCCGGCGCGCGCGGCGGCTACGGCTACCGCGCCGAGGTGCCGCTCGCGAACGTGGCGCCAGGTTTGTACGTGCTGCAGGTCGAGGCGCGCTCGCGGCTCGGTCCCGTCGCGGCGCGGCAGGTGCTCCTGCACGTGCGATGAGGGCCGCGGATTCCGTGAGCGGTCCCACGCAAAGCGGCCTCGCCCCGAATGTCCTTGCGGCATTGGCCTACGTGGCGTGGTGGGTCACGGGGCTCGCGGTTCTCGCGCTCGACCGCGACCACCCGTTCGTGCGCTTCCACGCGTGGCAGTCGGTCATCGGCCTGGGCGCGCTCTGGGCGCTCGGCGTCGCGTTCTACTTCACAGCGTTTCTCGTGCTGTCGGTCTCGGCCGCGGGCTTCACCGCGATGCTCTGGATCGCGGTGATCATCTGGTTGATCGGACTCGTGGCATGGATCGTCTGTCTGTTGAAGGCGTGGAACGGCCAGTGGTGGAAGCTTCCGGTGGTTGGAGCTGTCGCTGAGCGCTACGCGCTGCCTTGAGACTCACTCAGACGTCCTTGATCCTTCGTCCTTGGTCCTTCGTCCTTGGTTCTTGGCAAGGTGCACTGTGTAGAAGCACCAACCAAGGACCAGGGACCAAGGACTAGGGACTGCCTGCGTCAGAATCTCTTCATCGTCTTCATCTTGCACTGCCCATTTGCGTGCGTGAACTTGTAGGTGTTCTGGTAGAACTTCGGGTTGTGCGGCACGCGCAGCTCGATCTCGATCACTTCGCCCGGCATGAAGGGCTTCTTCCAGCGCTGTGTGTCCCCCGGCAGCATGTTCCCCGCCTTGTCGTACCAATACTCGTCGACGCGCAGCAGCGAGATCGATCCGAACGAGAGGTTCTTGACCTTGATTTTCGTGACGACCTCCTTGCCGACGACCTTCGTCTCGGGCCTGAGGATGCCGATCTCCGCCACCCCCTTGACGGGCGGAACATACCTCGCCTTTGCGGGCGGAGCGGTGGCGGCAGCCGCGGCCGGCGGCTTCTGTGCGGCGGCAATCGGAACGACCAGTACGAACGCGGCGAGCGCGAGCGCCGGACGGGAACGTGCCATTGGCATCCTCCCCTGGAAGATCGTTGCGGACCGCGCGAATTATAAACCCGTCACATCTCTCCGTTCCACTCCTCGGCCTCCGGGTTCCCGGAGCGGAAGACCTCAAGGTGCCACTTGCCTCCACCCCAGGGTTCAATGACCTCAGCCGCGACGACGTCCACCAGAATCTCCGCGAAGGTGCGCCCCTCGGGGTCCCCTTCGAGGTGATAGGCCGGGTCGTCCCACGTGAACGTCGGGTAGAGGACCATCGTCAGAAAGAGGTCGTACCCGTCGTCGACGACGATGAGCTGGCCGCAGGGACGCTTGATGGTCGAGTGGTAGATCAAGTATTTCTCGGCGCTGTGCGCGCGGATGTAGCGCTTGAGCGCGAACTCGCGCGCGACGATCTCCTCGACCGCGATCTTCTTGTCCCAGCAGTCGCGGCAGTACTTCTCCTCGCCGCGTGGCTCGGAGATCTCCTTGGCGCCGCACAGGGCGCACCGCGACTGGGCGACCGACTTCCGGGGCATGTCTGAATTGTAGATCAGCTGCGCTGGTTCGCGGTTTCGCGGGCCGCCGGCGCGTACATCTGCTCGGAGTACTCCTTGACCATCCGGCGGGCGCTGAAGCGCGGCGCGACGGTGCGAATCGCCTCCTTAACCACCGCGAGCCAGCGGTGCGGGGTCCCCTGCTTGTCGCGATCGTAGAACGTCGGCACCACCTGCTCCTCGAGGAGTGTGTAGAGGGCCTGCGCGTCGGCGGCGTCCACGTCTCCCTCTGTCGCGCCGCCGTCGATGAGCCAGCCGTTCGCCCCGCTGAAGGCCTCCGCCCACCAGCCGTCGCCGATGCTGAGGTGCGGTACGCCGTTGACGGACGCTTTCATGCCGCTCGTGCCGCTCGCCTCGAGCGGCTTGCGCGGGGTGTTGAGCCACACGTCGCACCCCTGGACGAGGAAGTGGGCGACGTGCAGGTCGTAGTCCTCCACGAAGGCGATGCGGCCGCCGAACGCGGGGTCGATCGCGCGGCGGAACACGCGCTGGAGGTGATGCTTCCCGAGGTCGTCGGCCGGGTGCGCCTTTCCGGCGAAGATGAGCTGCACGGGGCGCCGGGGCTCGTTGAGGATGCGCGCGAGCCGTTGCGGGTCGTGGAAGACCAGCTCGGGGCGCTTGTAGCCCGTAAAGCGTCGCGCGAAGCCGATGGTAAGCGCACCGGGATCGAGCAGGGTGCCGGCGGCGACGACACGCGCGGCTTCGACCTGATCGCGCGACCAGCGCTGGCGTGCGCGCTCGCGGACGAACGCGAAGAGAAATGTGCGCAGTGCCTGGCGCACTCCCCAGAGCTCCTCGTCCGGGATCGCGAGCACGCCCTCCCAGAGCGCCGGGTCGTCGTGGCGGTCCCGCCAGTCGGCGCCGAGAAACCGCTCGAAGAGCTTCGAGATCTCGGCCGAGACCCACGTATGAACGTGGACGCCGTTGGTGAGCGCGCGCACGGGGCGGTCCGCCGGCGTGGTCTCCGGCCAGATTGGACCCCACATCTCCGCGGTGACGTCGCGGTGCCGGCGGCTGACCGCGTTGGTCGCGCCCGACGCGCGCATCGCGAGCGCCGTCATATTGAACATCGGCCCGCCGCCGTTGTCGTAGTGGCCGAGCGCGAGGAACTTTTCGCGGTGCGCGCCGAGCGTGCCCCATGCCCCCGCGAGGTGCTTCTCGACGAGCTGGAAGGGGAACGCGTCGTGGCCAGCGGGCACGGGGGTGTGCGTCGTGAACACAGTCGTGCGGCGCACGTCGTCGAGCGCCCGCTCGAACGAGTCCCCCGCCTCGAGGCGCTCGCGGATCCGCTGCAGGAC
>JBOGJB010000533.1:0-4144 GCA_050745085.1 Vicinamibacterales bacterium | reverse complement strand
TGCGGTTTCGACCGATCGAATTTTTCCTTCGCCATGTCGCGTCCGTCTCCGTCGTTATTTGCCCTGAACTCTAGCGACGACTTCCTCGCTCACGGCCTGGGGCGCAGGCTCGTAGCGGTCGAAGTGCATCGAGTAGGTGGCGCGCCCCTGCGTGCGCGAGCGAAGATCGGTGGCGTACCCGAACATCTCCGACAGCGGCACGCGGGCGCTGACGATCTGCGTCCCGCCGCGCTCTTCCTGCGACTGGATGTGGCCGCGGCGGCTCGCCAGGTTGCCCATCACGTCGCCGAGGAACTCTTTCGGGACGACGACCTCGACCCGCATGACGGGCTCGAGGAGGACGGGCTTGGCCCTGTGCGCGGCTTCCTTGAACGCGATCGACCCGGCGAACTTGAACGCCATCTCGGATGAGTCGACGTCGTGGTACGAACCGTCGTAGAGCTCCACCGCCACGTCGTCCATCGGGTAGCCGGCGAGGACACCGGTCGTCATCGCCTCGCGGATCCCCTCGTCTATCGGCTTGATGTATTCCTTCGGGACAGCGCCGCCGATGATCTTGTTGACGAACTCGTAACCCTCGCCCGGCTTGCGCGGCGCGATGCGGATCTTCGCGTGGCCGTACTGGCCGCGGCCGCCGGTCTGGCGGATCCACTTGCCCTCGGCCTCCGCCGGCCGCGTGACGGTCTCTTTGTAGGCCACCTGCGGGCGGCCGACGCTGGCCTCGACGCTGAACTCGCGCTTCAGGCGGTCGACGATGATTTCGAGATGGAGCTCGCCCATCCCGGCGATGATCGTCTGGCCGGTCTGCTGATCCGTGCGCACGCGAAACGTCGGGTCCTCCGCCATCAGCTTCTGCAGTCCCTGTCCGAGCTTCTCCTGGTCCGCCTTCGTCTTCGGCTCGATCGCGAGCGAGATGACCGGCTCGGGGAAGTCCATCGACTCGAGGACGACCGGCTCTTTCTCGTCGCAGATCGTGCCGCCGGTCGTGACGTTCTTCAGGCCCACCGCGGCTGCGATGTCGCCGGCGTAGACCTCCTTGATCTCCTCACGCTTGTTCGCGTGCATCTTCAGGAGGCGGCCGATGCGCTCGCTGCGCTGTTTGGTGGCGTTGTAGACGGTCGAGCCGGAGTGGAGCACGCCGGAGTAGACGCGGATGAACGCAAGCTGGCCGACGAACGGGTCGGTCATGATCTTGAACACGAGCGCCGCGAACGGGGCGTCGTCTTTCGCCGGGCGCTCGACGAGCGTCTCTTCCGCCTTGCGGGGGTCGAGCCCGGTGATCGCGGGGATGTCGAGCGGCGACGGCAGGTAGTCCACCACCGCGTCGAGCAGCGGCTGCACGCCTTTGTTCTTGAAGGCCGACCCGCAGATGACGGGCACGAACGGCGCGGCGTCCTTGCGGACCGACTCGATCGTCCGCTTGCGGATGACCGCCTTGATCTCTTCTTCGCTGATCTCCTGCCCGTGGAGGTACTTCTCGAGCAGCTCGTCGCTCGCCTCGCTCACCTTCTCGACGAGCCGTTCGCGGTAGCGCTGCGCTTCCTCTTTGTGCTCGGCCGGAATCTCTTCGACGATGTAGTCGGCGCCGAGCGTCTCGTCCTTGTAGCGGATCGCCTTCATCTTCACGAGGTCGATCACGCCGGTGAACTTGTCCTCACTGCCGATCGGAAGCTGGATGGCGACGGGGTTGGCCTGGAGCTTCGCCGAGATCTGCTCGAGCGACCGCTTGAAGTCGGCGCCGATGCGGTCCATCTTGTTGACGAAGCAGATGCGCGGCACCCGGTACTTGTCGGCCTGGCGCCAGACGGTCTCGGACTGCGGCTCTACGCCGGCGACGGCGTCGAACACGGCGACCGCGCCGTCGAGCACGCGCAGCGAGCGTTCGACCTCGGCGGTGAAGTCGACGTGGCCCGGCGTATCGATGATGTTGATCCGGTGCTCGCGCCAGAAGCAGGTCGTCGCGGCGGAGGTAATCGTGATCCCACGCTCCTGCTCCTGCTCCATCCAGTCCATGACGGCGGTGCCGTCGTGGACCTCACCGAGCTTGTACGTAATCCCGGTGTAGAACAGAATCCGTTCCGTGGTGGTCGTCTTCCCGGCATCGATGTGCGCCATGATGCCGATGTTCCGACAGCGATTAAGCGATACTTGTCTCGGCATTACTCTAACGCTGTCGGGCCTCGTGCCTCGTCCCTTGGGCCTCGGTCCGTTCCGTGTGCCTCGTCCGAGGCACCGCCCGAGGCACGAAGCACGCCGCCCGAGGCACGATCGTCATTACCAGCGATAGTGGGCGAAGGCTTTATTGGCCTCTGCCATGCGGTGCGTGTCTTCCCGCTTCTTCACCGCGCCGCCTCGCAGATTCGACGCGTCGAGCAGCTCGTTGGCGAGCTTCTCCTCCATCGTCTTGCCGTCGCCGCGCGACCGCGCGTAGCCGACGAGCCAGCGGATGCTGAGCGACAGGCGGCGGTTCGGGTTGACCTCGACCGGCACCTGGTAGTTCGACCCGCCGACGCGCCGCGACTTCACCTCGAGGCTCGGCTTGACGTTGTCGATCGCTTTCTTGAACACTTTCAGCGGATCGTCGCCGGTCTTGTCCTTGATGATATCGAAGCTCTTATACATGATGCGCTCGGCGGTGCTCCGCTTGCCGTCGCGCATGACGGTGTTGATGAACTTCGTCAGGAGGCCGCTGTTGTAGATCGGGTCGGCCGGCGGTTCACGCTTCGGGATTTCTCGACGTCGGGGCATCTTCTTTTTCCACTACGCCCGGCCTGAAGGCCGGGCCTACGCTCTTGCCTGGTCCAACACGTCCGACCTGAAGGTCGGGCCTACACGTTACGTCTTTGGCCTCTTCGCGCCGTACTTCGAACGACCCTGCTTGCGTCCCTGGACCCCGACCGCGTCGAGCGTGCCCCGGACGACGTGATACCGCACGCCCGGCAGATCCTTGACGCGACCGCCGCGGATGAGTACGAGCGAGTGCTCTTGCAGGTTGTGTCCAACGCCCGGGATGTAGGTCGTCACCTCGATCCCGTTCGTGAGCCGCACGCGCGCGACCTTTCGCAGCGCAGAGTTCGGCTTCTTCGGCGTCTGCGTGAAGACGCGGACGCAGACGCCGCGCTTCTGCGGGCTGTCCTGCAGCGCGGGGCTTTTGGTCTTGCTTACGACCTTCTCGCGGCCCCGGCGTACGAGCTGACTGATCGTCGGCACAAGTGCTCCGTGAAAAGGGAACTGTCCCCTTTTCAGCAACCCCTGGCCTGGAAGCCTTGCGGCTTGGCGCCAGTGGGCAAAATGACCCTACTCGTGTGTTGTCGTGTAGTACGAGGCCTCAGCCTCGTGCTAGGGCGTCGGCTTTCGCCTCGTCCTTGGCGAGCCCGAAAGGCTCGCGCCACATGGAAGCTGGCGCTAGATAGGGTGTCCTAGCACCGTCCAGAACCTTGCGAATATAGCACGGCCGCTCTCGGGGGTGCAACCTGCCCATTTCCGATAGGATGCACGGCGCGACCAAGGAGGTGGGGATGGGCCCACAACTGCACATCGTTGCCCTGGCCCTGGCAACGGCCGGCCTCACGGCCCAGCTTGGGCTACAGGGGGCCGCCGAGGAGCGGATCGACTACGCGGCGAACGCCCGTATGCGAAAGGAGGGGCGGGATCACTCGCAGATCCTCCGGACCATGCACTTCCTGACGGACGTGTACGGCCCCCGTCTTACTGGCTCGCCGAACCACAAGGCCGCCGCCGAGTGGGCGATCAAACAGATGAAGGAGTGGGGCTTCGAGAACGCGCACCTCGAGCCGTGGGACTTCGGCCGCCCCGGCTGGCTCAATGAGCGTTTCTCCGGCTTCATCACGTCTCCCGTAAAGGACTCCCTGGTCGGCGAAGTGCTCGCCTGGACGCCGAGCACCAACGGCACCGTCACCGCCCACGCCGCGGCGATCACGCCGCCGCAGTGCGTACCGGGCGCGCGCCAGGGAGATCCGCAGCGGTGCCCGGAAGAGGCAGAGTTGACCACGTATCTCGTTTCGGTCCGTGCCGCAGTGAAGGGACGAATCGTCCTCGTCGGCCGGCACACTGCGGTCGCCGTGACGTTCGCGCCGCCGGCGCTCCGACGCGACGATGACCAGGTCCGCACCCAGTACGACCC
>JBOGJB010000532.1:0-3388 GCA_050745085.1 Vicinamibacterales bacterium | reverse complement strand
GACACCGTCGTCGCCGAACGGATCACGACCGGCATCGGCGAGTTCGACCGCGTCCTTGGCGGCGGCCTCGTGCCCGGATCGCTCGTCCTGCTCGGCGGCGAGCCCGGCATTGGGAAGTCCACGATCCTGCTGCAGGCGGCCGCGCACTTCGCCCAGCACACCGGGCCCGTGCTGTACGCGTCCGGCGAAGAGTCCGAGCATCAGATCAAAATCCGCGGCGAGCGCCTCGGGGTCGGCCGCGCCCCGCTGTACCTGCTCGCGGAGACGTGCCTCGAGCGCATCGTCGAGGAGGTCGCGCGCCTCAAGCCGGCGCTGCTGATCGTCGACTCGATCCAGACCGTCTTTTCGCTGAAGTTGCAGTCGGCCCCGGGCAGCATCGGACAGGTGCGCGAGGCCGCGACACAACTGCTCTTCACCGCGAAGGGCCAGAACATCCCGACGTTTCTCGCCGGACACGTCACGAAGGACGGCGCGATCGCCGGGCCGAAGGCGCTCGAGCACATCGTCGACACGGTGCTGTATTTCGAAGGGGAGCGGCATCACGCGCACCGCGTCGTCCGCGCGGTGAAAAACCGCTTCGGCGCGGTCAGCGAGCTGGGCGTGTTCGAGATGACCGGGGCGGGGCTGCGCGCCGTGCCGAATCCGTCGGAGCTGTTCCTGGCCGAGCGGCCCAACGACGCGCCCGGCTCCGCGGTGCTCTGCTGCATCGAAGGGTCGCGTCCGATCCTCGTCGAGGTCCAGGCGCTCGTGAGCACCGGCGCGTTCGGCAACGCGCGCCGGACCGCGGTCGGCCTCGACCACAACCGGCTGTCGCTCCTCCTCGCGGTGCTCGAGAAGCGGGCCGGGCTCAACCTGATGGCGGAGGACGTGTTCGTCAACGTCGCCGGCGGGATGACCGTCGACGAGCCGGCTGCGGACCTCGGCGTCATTGCGGCCGTGGCGTCGAGCGTGCGCAACCGTCCGGTGCGTGCCGCGACGGCGGTCTTCGGCGAGGTCGGGCTCGCCGGGGAGATCCGGGGGATCTCGCAGGCCGCGCTGCGGGTGCGCGAGGCGGCCCAGATGGGCTTCTCCCGCTGCGTCCTCCCAGAGAACAACTGTGCGCCGGCGGACGTGCCGTCCGGCTGCGAGCTCGTGGGCGTCCGCACGGTCGGCGAGGCGCTGGACGAGCTCATGGCGTGGTAAAAAGAAGCATGGCCTGGGCGCTGCTCGCCCGAGCGCTGTTTGTGACGGCGGTGGCGTACGCGGCCGTCGTCCTCCGGCCGGTCCATCCCTCCGCCGGGCCGAACCTCGCGTTCGGGCTGGTGCTCGGCCTGCTCATCGTCGTCGCCGAGATGCGCCTGCGCCGGGCGTCGATCACGCATCTGCTCGGGGCGCTCCTCGGCGGCGCGATCGGTCTGGGCATCGCCAAAACCATCAGCGCGGCGCTCTTCTGGACCGACGCGGCCGACGCGCGCGTCGTCTTCGTCCACAGCCTCCTGCTCCTCGTGCTGCCGTATCTCGGGTTGGTCATAGGCGTGCGGCGGGGGGAGTGGCTCGAGCCGTCGCGGCTGGTTGCGCTCTTCCGCGACGCGGCGCCTGAGCGCCGCTACAAGATTCTCGACACAAGCGTGATTATCGACGGCCGGATCGCCGACATCTGCGAGGCCGGCTTTCTCGACGGCACGCTCGTCGTGCCGCAGTTCGTGCTGAAGGAGCTGCAGCTCGTTGCCGACTCGGCCGACGCGCTCAAGCGCAACCGCGGCCGGCGCGGCCTCGACATCCTGCAGAAGATCCAGAAGATGTCGAATGTGGACGTCACGATCTCGGACGCCGATTTTCCCAACGTCCGCGACGTCGATCTGAAGCTGATTGAGCTGGCGCGCACGCTGTACGGCAAGATCGTCACCAACGACTTCAACCTCAACAAAGTCGCGCAGCTCCGCGGCATCCAGGTGCTGAACATCAACGAGCTCGCCAACGCGCTCAAACCGGTGGTCCTGCCGGGCGAGTTCATGAAGGTGTTCATCCTCAAGGAAGGCAAGGAATACAACCAGGGCGTCGCGTACCTCGACGACGGGACGATGGTCGTCGTGGACAACGCGCGCAAGATGATCAGCCGCAACATCGACATCGTCGTTACCAGCGTGCTGCAGACGACGGCGGGGAAGATGATCTTCGGGCGCTACATCGAGCCGGGTGCGGCCGCCGGGCAGACGCCGATTCCGCCGGCCGCTTCGGCGCACACGCCGGTGCCGGCGTCTGTGACGGCCCCGGCGCCGTCCCAGGGGACGCCGACGCCGGTTCCGGCCCCGCAGGCGGCGAACCGCCGCGCCTCGCCCTGACGGGTGCGTCGCATTCCTCACTCCGCATTCGGCATTCGGCACTGGTCGGCCCCACCGTTCCACTGGTGGCGTACCGTGTTCTTTCTGATTCCTGTCATCAGCCTCTGCACCATCGGGCTCGGCACGCTGTCGCTCGCGTCGAGCCTCGTCGATCGCGGCGGCCGCTTCGCGCACCGGTGCGCGCACTGGTGGGCCCGGCTGATCCTGTGGACGACCGGCGTCCGTGTGCGCGTCGCGGGGGCCGATCGCGTCCGCGAGGGCGCGAGTTACGTCTTCGCGTCGAACCACCAGAGCATCTACGACATCCCGATCGTGTTCGCGTCGCTGCGGCGGGAGCTGCGGATCGTCGCGAAGGCCTCGCTGGGGCGCTTTCCGTTCCTCGGCTGGCACCTGCGGTCGGCCGGCCACCTGCTCGTGGATCGCGAGCGCCCCGGCGCCGGCGTCGTGAAGCGCATGCTGCGTCTGGTCCGCGACGGCGCGTCGGTGATCGTGTTTCCCGAAGGGACGCGCAGCATCGACGGAGAAGTCGGCCGGTTCAAGGGCGGCATGTTCCTCCTGGCGATCGAAGCCCACCTGCCGGTCGTGCCCGTGACGATCGACGGCAGCCGGCACGTGATGAAGAAGGGCCGACTCATGGTCTGCCCGGGCGAGGTGGTGCTGACGGTGCACGAGCCGATCCCCACCGACGACCTCTCACGCGACGACGCGCGCGCGCTGGCCGAACGGGTGCGCGCGGTCGTGGCGGGCGTCGTATGATGGGACGCGTGCACGTCACAGCCATCGTTGCCGCGGCGGGCCGCGGCGCGCGCGTCGGCGGCGCGACGCCGAAGCAGTTTCTCGATCTCGGCGGCCGCACGGTCCTCGAGCGATCGGTCCGGATCTTCCTCGAGCACGACGCCGTGGACGATCTCGTCGTGGTGCTGCCGCGCGAGCAGGCGGCGGCGCCCCCGGCGTGGCTCCGCGCCGCGTCCAAGCCGATCGTCATCGCGGAGGGCGGATCGCGGCGCCAGGACTCTGTCGCCCGCGCCTTCGATCGCGTGCCCGCCCGGGCCGACGTCGTGCTGGTC
>JBOGJB010000531.1:0-4148 GCA_050745085.1 Vicinamibacterales bacterium | reverse complement strand
GCCCGGTACCGCGCGAGCGCGGTCTCGAGCAGCGCCTCCCCCTCGGCGGTCAGCTCGTAGTAGCGGCGCGGCGGGCGCTGCTCGCGGTGCGCGATCTCCGCCTTCTCCCAGCGCGCGCGGACCATGGACTCCCGCTCGAGGCGGCGCAGGATCGGGTAGACGGTGCCGCTCGGCAGCGCCGTCGCGTCGATCACGCCGAAGCCGTAGTGGAAGCCGCTGGCGAGCGCCTGGAGGACCAGGGTGGTGGGATAGGTCAGGTTCACAACGTAGGATTCTAGCTATGTAGACTTCTATGTCAAGACGCGTGCCTCGGGCCTCGGGCCTCGGGCCTTGGACGTGCCGTGGGGACGAAAGGGGTCAAGCGCGCGACGCTGTCTCTGCGAATCCGGCTGCGCGCGAGCCATGGACTCCCCGATCGCCCGATCGCCCATGGGCCGATCGAGTGTCAGTACCTGTAGTGCGCCGGCTTGTACGGCCCTTCCGGCTTGACGCCGATGTAGTCCGCCTGCTCCCGCGTCAGCTTCGTCAGCTTTACGCCGAGATGATCGAGGTGCAGCCGCGCGACTTCCTCGTCGAGGTGCTTCGGCAGGATGTACACCTTTTTCTCGTACTTCCCGGCATGCTGATGCAGCTCGAGCTGCGCGATCACCTGGTTGGTGAATGACGCCGACATCACGAAGCTCGGATGGCCTGTCGCGCAGCCGAGGTTCAGCAGCCGCCCCTCCGCGAGCACCATCACGCTGTGCCCGTCCGGGAACCGCCACTCGTCGTACTGGGGCTTGATGTTGATCTTCTGGATCCCCGGCACCTTCTTCAGGCCGGCCATGTCGATCTCGTTGTCGAAGTGGCCGATGTTGCCGACGATCGCCTTGTCCTTCATCCGCTTCATGTGCTCGACGGTGATGATGTTCAGGTTCCCCGTCGCCGTGATGAAGATGTCGGCGGTCTCGACGACGTCCTCGAGCCGCGTGATCTCGTAGCCTTCCATCGCCGCCTGGAGCGCGCAGATCGGATCGATCTCGGTAACGATGACGCGGCAGCCCTGGCCCCGCAGCGCCTGCGCGCATCCCTTGCCGACCTCGCCGTAGCCGAACACCACCGCGACCTTGCCGCCGAGCATGACGTCGGCGGCGCGGTTCAGCCCGTCGACGAGCGAGTGACGGCAGCCGTAGATGTTGTCGAACTTACTCTTGGTCACCGAGTCGTTGACGTTGATCGCCGGGAACAGCAGTGTCCCGGCCTGCTCCATCTGATACAGCCGGTGCACGCCGGTCGTCGTCTCTTCGCTGACGCCGCGGATCGCCTGGGCCATCTGCTGATACCGCGTCGCGTCCGCCTTGAGCGCCTTGCGCAGCAGCTCAAGAATGACGCCCCACTCGTCCGGTTCCGAAGCGGCGTTGAACTCCGGCACGCGCCCGGCCTTCTCGAACTCCACGCCCTTGTGAATGAGCAGCGTCGCGTCGCCGCCGTCGTCAACGATCTGCGTCGGACCGCTGCCATCGGGCCAGATGAGCGCCTCGCTCGTGCACCACCAGTACTCTTCGAGTGACTCTCCCTTCCAGGCAAACACCGGAATGCCGCGCGGATTCGTCGCCATGCCGCCGGTCTCGGGACGCCCCACGACCACCGCCGCCGCGGCGTGGTCCTGCGTCGAGAAAATGTTGCACGACACCCAGCGGACGTCCGCCCCCAGCTCGGCGAGTGTCTCGATGAGCACCGCCGTCTGAATCGTCATGTGCAGGCTGCCCATGACGCGCGCGCCGGCCAGCGGGTTCTGCCCCTTGTGGCGCGCGCGCAGCGCCATCAGTCCGGGCATCTCCTGCTCGGCGAGTCGGATTTCCTTCCGCCCGAACTCCGCGAGCGAGAGGTCCGCAACCTTGTACGGCGTGCGCCCCGCCTTCGCAGCGGCGTCGAACGCGTGCATTTCCTTCACGGCAGTGCTCATCTCAATCTCCTCAATGGCCTTTGCACAGTGCCTACTGCCTAGTGCCTGGTGCCTGGTGCCTCGTGCTTTGTGCCTGATGCAACAAACAACCCCGGCCCTTTCGCGTGTGGTACCGGCGCGAGCGGAACCACACGCGTACGCGTGAAGCCAGCCGCCTCGAGCCAGCGCGCCATCTGTTCCTCGGTAAACCCGAGCCAGACGTGACCCATCTGGCTTCTGTACTCTTCGCGATCGTGCGGCAGCATGTCCAGGACGAGGATCCGGCCACCCGTTTTCAGCGCGCGCGCCGCCTCAGCCAATGCGCGCGCCGGATCCGGGACGTGGTGCAGCACCAGCGCGAGGACGGCCGCGTCGAGCGTTTCGTCGTCGATCGGCAGCGCCTCGAGATCGCCGCGGCGGAAATCCACGTGGTCGAGATCGCGCAGCCGCCGCTTCGCCGCCTGCAGCATCTCGCTCGAACCGTCCACCGCGACGACGCGCGTCACAAACGGCGCGAGCGCCGCAGTCATCTGGCCGGTGCCGCAGCCGAGATCGCCGACGGTCCAGTCTGGATCGATGAGGCCGGCGATAGCCTGCGAGGAAAGGCCCGCACCGAAGAGCTCGTCGCGAAGCCGGTCCCACTGCCCCGCCGAGGTTGCGAAGAAAGCCTGCGAGGCGGTGCGGCGTCGCGCGAGCACCGTCGCGAGCCGCCGTGCGTCCTCGGCCCCCCCGGGCGTCCCCGCGATCTGATCGCGCACGAGCACCCACAGCTTCCGGGCATGCGCGCCGTTGCCGTTCGGCGCGAGCGTGTAATAGCGACTTGTGCCGTCCCGGCGCGATCCGACCCACCCAGCGTCGGCGAGCGTCTTGAGATGGCGGCTGACGGTCGACTGCGGGAGCTGAAGGACCGCGCACAGCTCAGAGACGGTCAGCTCCTGACGCTCGAGCGCCAGCAGGACGCGGCTGCGGGTCGCGTCGCCGAGGGCCGCCAGGTCGTCAAAAATAGCCGCTGGCACTCCATCCTTATATCCGGATGGACGAGTGTTGTCAAGTCGCCGGGCCTCGGGCCTTGGGGGGGCCTGGGACCTGGGCCTCGGGCCTCACAGTTCAGCGGCGGAGAACCTTTCCTGGTAGCGCCGCCGTGAAGCGCCCTCCGTCAACGACAACCTGCCCGTTGACCAGCACGTACTCCATGCCGGCGGCCAGCGGATGCGGGTCGGCATAGGTGGCCCGATCCTGTACCGCCGCCGGATCGAAGACCGCGACGTCGGCCCCCGCCCCCTCTCGCAGCACCCCGCGATCCTTCATCCCGAATACCTCCGCTGGCAGCGTCGTCATCGACCGGATCGCGAACTCGAGCGGGACCGTCCGGCGGTCGCGGACGTAGCGCGCGAGCTTGCGCGCGAACGCGCCGTTGTTGCGCGGGTGGGGCCGGCCGGCGCCCGGGGCCACCAGCCCGCCGTCGCTCGAGGTCATCGTCCACGGCTGGCGCATGATGCGATCGATGTCAGCTTCGGACATGTTGAAGGAGACAATCGACGCGCCGCCCCGCGAGATCAAGTCCACGGCCACCTCCTCCGGCGACCGTCCCGAAGCGGCGGCGATGTCCGCGAGGCTCTTCCCCTCGAGCGACGGGTCGGGCCGGAAGAACGCGATGACGATCGAGGCCGGCCCGCCGCGCCGCCGAAGATTATCGCGGAGGATCGCGGACTCGGCGGCAGTGGGTCGCGCGGCCTGGCCGCCACTTCCGGCCCCATCTCGGACGGCTGGCAGCTCCACGCCGGGCAGCAGCGCGGCACGGAGCGACGTCGCCGAGGCCTCGTAGGGATACTGATCCGCAAACACCCGGACGCCGCGGGCGCGTGCCTGCTCAATCCGCTCGATCATCACAGCCGACCGCCCCCAATTGGCGGGCCCGAGCGCCTTCATGTGGCTGACGATGCCCGGCACGCGGCCTTCTTCGGCGATGCGGATCACCTCCTGCACGGCGGCAACGACGCCGATGTTGTAGTCCGCCTCGTCGCGAATGTGGCTCGTATAGACGCCGCCCCGCTCGCCGGCCACGCGCGCGAGGGCGATGACCTCTTCGGTTTTGGCGTGACTGCCCGGGAGGTAGTAGAGCCCGCTCGACAACCCGAACGCCCCGTCATCCATGCCGCGACGGACGAGATCCTGCATGCGTGTCAGCTCCTGATCCGTCGGCGGGCGGGCCGCCTCGCCGACG
>JBOGJB010000530.1:0-5956 GCA_050745085.1 Vicinamibacterales bacterium | reverse complement strand
ACTTCGGCCACCGCGCGGAACGTGGGGGCGTCGATCTCGAAGACGCGGCAGTCGCCGCGCGCCTCAACCGTCGCGCTGCGCGGCTCGCCCGTCAGAAGCGACATCTCTCCGAAGTACGCGCCGGCGTCGAGCGTCGCCACTTCGCGCCCGGGGCCGGCGGGGCCCTCCCCCGACAGGATGACGACGCGTCCGGCCGCGATGACGAACAGCGAGCTGCCCGGCTCGCCTTCGCGGACGATCCGCTCGCCGTCGCCGAACAGGCGATCGCGCGCCGCGTCTCCCAGCCGCTCGCGTTCCTCGTTCGACAACCCCGCGAAGAGATCGAGACTGGCGAGCAGCGCGGCGCGACCGCGCACCTCCTCGGCCGGTTCGGCCGCGGCCTCCTCCCGCTCGTACTGAACCTGAATCGGCCACGGGATCTCGATCCCGTGCCGCCGGAAGGCGTAGTAGATCGCCGCGCGGACCTCGTCGCGCGCCGGCTCGTCCCGCTCGAAGTCCTCGATCCAGAAGCGCACGCGATAATCGATCGACGAGGCGGCGAACTCCTTCACGAGCACGTCGGGCGGCGGCTCTGTCAGCGCCTGCTTCGAGTTGGCGAGCGCCTCACGGACGGCCGCCTTGACCTCGCCCGGTGAGCTGAGGTAGCTGGCCCCGACCTCGACCTCGATCATCGTCGGCGCCGCGGGCTGGGAGTAATTGACGATCGCTTCCTTCGACACGAGGTTGTTCGGCACGATCACGAAGTTACCCGTCTTCGTGCGCAGCTTCGTGGCGCGCCAGGTGATCTCGGACACGCGCCCCTCGTGTGAGCCGATCGCGACCCAGTGCCCGACGTGGAACGGTTTCTCGACCTGAATCGCGAGGCCGGCGAACGCGTTGCCGAGCGTGTCCTGCAGCGCGAAGCCGACGACGACCGCGCCGACCGCGGAGGTGGTCAGCAGCTTCTCCTCGAACACGACGGTCGCGACGACCAGGAACACGCCGATGAGGAGCGCGTCCTGGACGATAGTGGGAAACCGATCCGGGACCCTGTCGACACGGATCGGGTTGAGGAGGACGAGGATCAGGATGTTCAGCGCCGCGAGGACGATCAGAAGCTGCTCGACCGATACGAGCCGATCGACCGTCTCGGACGACGCGGCCGCCCACTTCAGCCACAGGTTGATGCCGACGTAGGCGGCCGAGAGCAGCAGCGACAGCCGGAGCTTGCGCTGGATCAGCCGGTTCGGCGTGACGCCGCGGATGAGGATCGCCGTCAGAAAAACGGCAATCCCCAGGAGGACGTGGGCTGGATAATGGCTCAGGCAATCCCCTTCTTGAATTCGGTGAGGTCGGCCGCCGTGACCGAGGTTGTGACGAGCGCCGGGTTCGGGCCACCTTTTGCGTCGCGGTCCGGGGCGACACCGCGCGCGCCGGCGGATGCGGACACCTGCGCGCTCTGCTTCTCGGCGCCGAACGGCTTCGTCAGGCTCCCGAGGCCGAACCCCTTCTTCTTCTGTGCGGCTTCCTGCTCCTTCTTCTTCTCTTCCTCGGTCGGCGCGGCCGTCTGGCCGCCTCCGACGAGGCCGGCCGACCCTTCGATAGCGGTGGGTACGGCGGTCAGGTCCGTCGGCGGAAAAGAGATGTTCTGCTTGTAGCGCGCCTCGACGGTGGCTGTGCCCTTGAGGCTTTCCTTCTGAATTGTCTTCGCGATGCCGTCCTGTCGCGCTTTCAGGTCGGGGTGCGATGCGAACATGCCGTTACGCTGCGTCATGTTCCTGTTCCGCTCCGCGATCCGTGTCAGAAAGCTGGCGAGCGCGTTCGGCGCATAGCCTGCCTTGCTGGCGGCGACCACACCTTCTTTGTCGGCATCCATCTCATCGCCGCGGTCGAAGTTGTTCTCGATGATGTTCGTGTACGCGAGCTGTGCGAACCGGTCGAGGAGCACCTGCTCGCTGGCGGCGGCCGCTTCCTCGGTGCCGATCTGGACCGCCTTGCTCTTCCGAATCGCGTTGATGGTGTGCTGCTCCGCGATGTGGCCGATCTCGTGGCCGAGCACGCCCGCGAGCTCCGCTTCGTTCTGTAGCAGCGCCAGCGCGCCGCGCGTGACGTGGACGAAGCCGCCCGGCGAGGCGAACGCGTTCACGCCGTCGGTGTCGAGCACGATGAACGTCCACTTGAGATTGGGTTTTTCTGTCTGCTGCGCGACGAGCGTCCCGACGAGCGTCACGTACTTGTGGACCGCCGGATCCTGAACCACGCCGAAGCGGGTGCGAAGCTGGGTGCTGACCGACTCCCCGAGCTTGCGCTCCTTCTCCTCGGTCCAGACCATGTCGTTGACTTGCTTGGCCCGCTTGAGGCCCTTCTCGAGCGCGCCCAACTGGGCGTAGGCGGGCTCGGCGGCGGCGGCGAATATGAGCACAGCAATAACGGCTTTCATGTCTGCACCTCGAGGATGGCGACGGGCTTGGTCTTGCCTTTGACAATGACGTCGCCCAGCGGACGGAGGGGATAGGACCCCTTCAACCGAGAGCGGGTCGCGTCGCTAATGATAATCCGGGTGCCGTATTCCTTGTTCAGGCTTTCCAGCCGGGAGCCGAGGTTCACGGCGTCGCCGATCACGGTGTAGCTCATGATCGCCTGCGACCCGATGTTGCCCGCGATCATGTCTCCCGTGTTGATGCCGATCCCGATGTCGAGCGGAGGCCTCCCCTCCTCGGCCCACTTCACGTTGAGCTTTTTCAGCTCGGCCACCATCTCGATGGCCGCCTCGACCGCATGGTCGGCGTGCTCCTCGTCGTCGAGCGGCGCGCCGAAGAGGGCCATCACCATGTCGCCGACGAACTTGTCGAGCGTCCCCTGGTGCCTGAAGACGATCTCCACCATGCGCGTGAAGTACTCATTGAGCGTCGCGACGATGTCCTCTGGCTGTCCTTTCTCCGAATGCGACGTGAACCCGCGGATGTCGGAGAAGAGCACGGTCATCTGGCGCCGCTTGCCGCCGAGCTCGGCGAGCGCCGGATCCGACATGAGCTGGTCGTAGACGTCCTTCGACACGTAGCGGCCGAACAATCCCTTGACCTTTCGTTTCTCACGCCCCTCGACGAGGTACTGATAGCCGACGCCGCCGAACGCGGCGAGGACGAGCGCGACGAAGGGCTGGGCGGTAGCGATCCAGACGCCGTTGGAGAAAAGCCGCAGCGAGACAATGGCGTACGCCGCGACGAGTGCCGCCGCGCTGAGAAGCGCCCACCGGAGCTGGAGCGTGGCGAAGAGCAGCGCCGCAATCAGCGCCGCGACCGCCGTCACGGTGATGCGCGTGCGATCGCCGGCCGGGCGCATGAAGCGGCCCGAGAGCACGTTGTCCGCGGTGTTTGCATGCACCTGGATACCAGGCATCCGGCCACGTTCGAACGGTGTCTGAAAAACGTCGAACAGGGCCTGGGCGGTCGCACCGACGACCACAATCTTGCCGTTGAAGAGCGCTGGGTCCAGATCCGGTTTTCGGCCCGCAATCTGCTGCTCAGCGGAGTAGAGGACATCGTAGAACGCGTACGTCGAGTAAGGGCGTGACCTCCCGTCCTCGAGCAACGCCGGTCCCTGATAGTTAATCAGCGCGCGGACGGTGTCCGCGCCCTGCGCTGCGCCGAAAGCCGCGACCTGCTCGCGAAGAACAGGCACCCGTCGATCGCGGATGAGGATGACATCCCGCTCGATCTTCAGTTCCTGGGGCTGGATCTTTTCCGCCACCATCATCGCCGCCAGACCCAGCGACGGAGCGACGCGACCGTCGCTCTGGACGAAGGGAGCCCAGCGGCGCCAGGGTCCGTCCGGATCGTACGACATGAAATTGTGGCCGATGTTCGCGGCGGCCGACGCGAGCTCCGGGAACGGCGGCGTCAGGGTGGGGCGAGACTCGGCCCGCCACGGCCCGTCTTCCGGTCCAAACGCCAGCATGCCTGGCCATGGCGGCGCCGAAACCACTTTCGCATGCATGCCTTCGAAGACCGCATCGGCGAGGAGCACGACGTTGGCGGCGCGACGGGTGGCGGCGACGAAGGCCGCGTCCGACTCGACGCCGCTCCATTTGGCGCCGCCGTAATCAAATCCTTCACGTGTGTCGCGCTCGAGGAAGAGGACGTCGATGGCGATCGCGCGCGCACCCGCGCCTGCGAGAAAATCGAGAAGCGACGCGTAGATCGCGCGGGGCCACGGCCAACGCCCCGCGAGGGGCTCGAGCTGCCGCAACGAGCTCTCGTCGATCTCGACGAGAACGATGTCCTTGCGCGCAGTCTCGGGCCGCGCGGCCGCACGCAGCCGAAGATCGTAGGTCTTGAGCTCGATGGTCTGGAGGAATCCAGTCCGGCCCAGGCCGAGCGCGACCAGCCACGCGCCCACGCCAATCGCCAAACCGGACAGTACCTTGCGCAGCGTTGTCGGACTGAGAATTGGCAATGAGAACTGTACCGGGTCCTCCCCATTGTATTGCGCAGTTCAAGTTCGGGGCGCGAGAACAGAAGGAAGGATGACAGACGAGGAGCGCTTCGCGCTCCTCATCAGCGTGTTGAGTAAAGGGAACCCAGATCGTGGGCGACCCTAGAAGAAGGGGCTTGTCTAAGTCTAGTCAAACGTCAATTAGACACATCGACAGTGATGACCTCGATAGGTGCGCAATGCGGGCAGTGACCGTCGCCGGCCTCGGCGTGACAGTCGCTGTAGGTGCCCTCTTCCGCGTCAAAGCTCTTGCACGCGTATGGGGTCGGGAATTCCGGTGTGAAATCCCTGCAGTCGCCGGCGAATTTGAAGCCGCACATTGTGCGCGTGGGATCGTTCGGGTCTGGCTCCGTGCAGTCGCGCAGCGCCAGACCGCCGAACTCGCCCGACGCCTGACCTTCCCCGCGGCAGGCGTTCCAGTCGATCTCGTCGCCGTCGGCAAAAATGTTTCCGTAGAAAGCGCCCTCCTCGACGTTATACAGCTCCGCCTCATCCGAACTGACCGTCAGCTGTGGTGCAACGCCCCGCAACGAGACCGCCTCGGCCTCCTGGTGGAGATTCACGCGCGCCAGGAGGCACGCCGTGATCCAACGCTGTCCCTTGGGCGACAGGCGGTGGTCCGCCCACTCTTCCGCGTAGAACATGATCTCCCGCTTTCTCCCGCTAATGAATAGCGCGTGCGCGAAACTGCCGGGCCGGCTGACCTATTCGATGATCTCCGGCTTATTGAAGAGTCCTGTCAGCCGGATGCTGCCATGCCGGAATTGCGGGAACCCCGACGCCGAGGGGTCGCCCGGATCGAGATTCGACGCTGTGTCATCCGGCGGGAAAATAATCAGCGAGTTCAGAAGGGCGACGACCGCGTCACGAGACGACGACGGCAGCGCCGCAAACCCATCCCGCGACGCCTGCGCTTCGCCACCATGCCGCAGAATCACCTCCGTCAGATTGATGCTGCGCCCGTCGTGGCCGTACGGCGGCGTGCTGCCCACCCCCCAGAGCGGCGTCGTCAGGAAGTGCGTGCGGACCGTGCCGTCGTAATCACGTTCGTGGAACGACGGACCGAGGTCGTGGCGCTTGAAATCGGTATAGATGTTTTCCACGACGAACTGCCGGAACGCCGGAATCTTCGCGACACCTTCCTGTCCCACGGAAGACGGATTCGCGAGCAGGAGCCGTGCGGTGGCAAAGAGGCGGTTGAAATTGCCGTTCACCGGGTCGAACACGGTCTCGACGTCGGCCACCCGCCGATCGCGCTGGATTTTCAGACTCGGTATGTGACACGTGGCGCAGCCGGCCTGCTCGAACGCCTGGCGGCCCAGCTTCACGTTGGGCGTCTGCTGGCCGGTCCCCGCTTTGAAATAATTCAAGAGATAGAACTCGAGAAAATCGACGAGCGCCGTCCGCTGCTCGACGGTCCCGACATCCCCTTCGTCGCCCGGTGGCTGCTCGATCGTGTCCGTCAGGCCGTTGAGTACCATGC
>JBOGJB010000529.1:0-6371 GCA_050745085.1 Vicinamibacterales bacterium | reverse complement strand
ACGTTCCACCGTGAGCCGATTGATCCGCCCCGCGTCCGGCCCCCGTCCCTCGCCAAGAACCTCGGTCCGAAGCGGCGACGGCGCTGATCCACGCGACAGCGAGACGGGCGCGGGACAAATCCGTGACCCGCCCAGCTTCGAGGCATGTCGCATCGTTCCGAGATCAAGACACCGGCGCAGGACTGCGAGGTCGACCTCGCCGGCTTCCTCCAAGACGTTCTCGTTCCGCGAGCCGCTGCCGGTCGTCATCGAGCCGCCGAACGTCTGCAAGTTCCGGCCGAACGCCGACAACCCCTCGACCGGCGCCGCCGCGACGACCAGGCAAATCTGGAGGACGCGGCTCGACGACGACGTTCTCAACCCATAGTCAGACCGAGCTTGGCCCGCGCGTATACTGCTGGGTCATGGAGTGGCCCCGCCGGCGGAGCGCGCTTCTGGAAAGGCACGCAGCGCTCGAGGCTCGTCATGCGGGGCTCACGCCCCCAGGAGTGACTGCCGGGCACGCGGGCGCGCCGCAGCTCCACGAGCTGCGCGAGCATCACGAGGAGCTGCAGGAGCACCATGCGGCGCTCGCGGCCTATCAGACCGCGCTCGCCAACCTGCCTCCCCTCCAGCGGGACGCGCTCAGCCTCGCGAAGACACTCGCGTCCGCCGAGGTTATGCTCGTCGAGGCGGGCCGCGCCGCCGACGAAGCACGCGAGGCGTGGCGCCGTGCCACCGACGTGTACAAGAAAGTGCGCGACATGCTGGACCGCGAGGAGTAGGAGGCACCGAGACCGATGGTCAGGATTCTCACGATGCCGGCAGTCTTCAGTCTGACGCTGGCCGCCGGGGCCCCCGAGCAGACGGGCGGCGCGCCACCCGATCAGAAGGCGCGCACCGAGGCGGTGGAGCTCGCGAAAACCACGCTGAGCCGGGAGAAGTCCATCGCGACCGCGAGCATGGAGATCGAGAGCGTCTCGGCCGTGCGATGGAGTGATACGTCGCTTGGCTGCCCCGCCGCCGGCATGATGTACGCGCAGCGGCTCGTCTCGGGATACCAGGTCGTGCTGCGCGCGGCGGGAACCTCCTACAGCGTGCACGTCGGCGACGGTCATGCCGTCGTCTGCGACAAGGGAGGCGCCGGCGAAGCCGCCTCGGCGGCGAAGGTCCCGCCGCTGCCACAGGGCGAGCCAGACGCGAAGGCGGCCCGGCTCGCTCGCGAGGCGCTTGCATCGGCGCGAGGCGTGCCGCCGGAGAAAGTGCTGGTCAAGCGCGTGCGGCCCTTCAACCGATCCGAGACGCGCTGTCGTGTTCCGGAGGCACGGAAGGCTGACGCCGGTCCCGCCTATCTCGTCGAGTTGTCGCTCGGAGATGCGACATTCGAGTACTACGCGGATCAGAAGACCGCGTACTCCTGCGACGCCAAGTGAAGCCACGGATCACCGCGGATTGCCACAGATGACATCTCTGAATGGGTAGACTGCTGCGCGCCTTCAAACGTCTCGTGTGGCGGGTCGTCAAGCTGTCCCTGGTGGCGCTCGTCCTGCTCCTCCTCTGGGTCTGGTTCGCCAACCCGTATCAGGAGGCGCCGCCCGCCGCCTGCGCCGCGCGTCCCCCAATCGGTCTCCCCAGCCTCGAAGCCAAAGCGCCCGGCTACCAGCGTCCGGAATCCTCGACGTATCTCACGTTCCCCGAGCGGTATCTCGCCTACAACGCTCACGAGTACGCGCAGACGCTCGCGGGCGGGCGTCCGAGCCGATTTCCGTACTTCCGGTCGATCGCGCAGTTCTGGCGCGGCTACTACCGTGTGTTCAAGATCGCTCAGGCGAAGTATGGCTTCAGCGCCCGCGACCATCTGGTGCCAGTGCTCATCGGCCTCGGCTTCACTGCCGAGAACGCGGTGAAGGGCGTCTACGAGAGCACGATCGGACGTCTGACCGAGCAGTTCTCGGACGGCGGCAAGTCAGACGAGGATCAATACGCCACGCGCCTTGCCGCCGAGTACGCCAAATTCGTGCGCGCGGTCCCCTTCTACGAGTTCGCGTACAGCCGCGCGTTGAGGGACCTGTGGCGGACGCCGGTTCGCGGCGCGCATCAGGCGCGCAAGCTCGAGCGCCGGACGATTCTGTCGATCGAGTACGTCCTCAAGGCGGGATATGGCTGGTTGATCGGGACCGCGGCGAACGGCGATGCGCCGTCCCGCATCCACGCGCTCGCGCTCGTCAATCGCTCGCCTGAACTGATCTCGATCCCGCGAGACGAGACGTTCACCGCCGAGGTGTCCGCGCTCGTCGGCAAAGGGGTGACGATTTTCGAGATCTCCGGCAACGACGAGATTTTCCTGACCGCGCTGGCGCCCGCGAACCGGCCGAGCGGTCAAGACGGCTCGCCTCTCAAACCCGCCAACACCTGGCGCGTCGAATTCGTCGAACCGGTTCTGACCGAGCCGGCGATCGTCCGGATCGGGTTGACGGTCCCCACCTCGTGCCTCGGCCGCGTGCTGGGCGACCTGCAGTCGAGCGGCGCGACCCTCGAGCGCGTGTACCCCTATTGACGACCTTCGGCGGCTGCCCTAGGCGACCGCGACGCATGCCGCTTGCGATTCACGGCACGTAAGACCTTACCTGGAAGGTAAGCCTCTCCTCTCCGCTTCTGCCGTTTCAGGCCGGATTAGGCGCACATTCCGTCCCTCTCCCAAGGCACGGCGCTTGCGAAAGGACTTTGCGACCGCATGCCCCGACCGACGCGTCTCAGTCGAAGTCTGCCCCGTCGGCACTCGCAACGGGTACTGCCCAGGCAGGCCGCGGTCGTGCTGGTGCTCGCGTTTGTCTGCGTCTCCGGCCCCGCCGTCGCGCAGACCCCGGACGCGCAGCCACCGCCGCCGGCCGCGCAGCCCGCACGCCCGGCGGAACCGGAACAGAACCTCGTCAACCTCTCGACGACGCGGCCGCTCAAGCGTCACGGGAGCTACTTTCGCATCACGCATCGCTTCGCGCGCGATCTCCGGCGCGGGTCGTTCGAAAATCTCGCGCAGTCGCTCTTCAGCCTGGACGACGGCGCCGTGATCGGCCTCGAATACCGGTTCGCACCCACAAGCCAGCTCCAGGCGGGGATCCACCGCTCGATGTTCGTGAAGACGATAGAGGTCTTTGGCCGGTATGACGCCTGGCGGCAGGGGGAACAGCTGCCAGTCTCGCTCTCTGCTTTCGCATCGGTCGAAGGCACCAACAACCTGAGCGACGATCACGCTCCCGGCATCGGCGCCGTCGTCTCGCGCGTCTTCGGTGACGTGGTTGCGCTCTACGCGTCGCCGACCTTCGTCTGCAACTCGCGTCTGGCGGCGGACGTCGTGATCCCGGTGGCGGCAGATCTGACGGCCGAGGGGCAGGACACGTTCTTCCTCGGGCTCGGCGCGCGCGTGCGGTTCAGGCCGACGGCGTACGTCGCTTTCGAGATTGCGCCCCGCCTCGCCGGGTACGACCCACTGAGGGCCAGCTGGGGAGTGGCCGTCGAGAAGCACACCTGGGGTCACATGTTTCAGATCAACTTCACGAACAACTTTGGGACGACACACGGACAGATTGCGCGCGGCGGCAGTGAACACGACGTCTATCTCGGATTCAACATCACGCGAACGTTCTGAGCACGCTCGGCACGTCGCTGGAGGCCGATCATGAAGAGACTTGGACTGGGAATTCTGATGTGCGCGGTGGTCGTGTTCGGGGCGGCCGCCTGCGACGACAACCCGACGGAGCCGACCAATCAGCCGGTGATCTTCACCGCGCAGTTGAGCGCGCTCAACGAAGTGCCGGCCTTGGCGCCCACGAACGCCGAAATCGGGGCGCGCGGCTCCGTGACCATCACCTTCAACCTGACCAGAGACGCAGGAGGCGCCATCACCGGTGGCACGGTCTCTTTCGATGCGCCGCTGAACAGTTTCCCGGCCGGCGCCACCGTCAGGGCGGCGCACATTCACAACGGGGCTGCCGGCGTCGCCGCAGGCGTTTTCATCGATACGGGTTTGACGGCCGCCAACCCGATCGTGCTGACGAACGGCACGGGGAGCATCAATCTCCAGAACGTCAGCAACGGCACCATCACGCCGACGACGCTGCAGGCCGTCATCGACAATCCGGCAGGGCACTACTTCAACGTGCACACGGTTGTGAACGGCGGGGGCGCGGTCCGGGGCCAGCTCACGCGAACGCAATGAGTCTTCGATGCCCAATGTGGAATGTTGAGTGTGGAGTGCTGAATGTGCCGTTGAATGGGCGCTAACGCCTTTCAGGCCCGCTGAGTACTTCGAGGAAGTCGAAGACCGCCGCCAGCACCCGTGGCCCTGCGAGCAGCTCGTAGTCGTTGTGGTCCGCACGCTCGACGATCAAGAGCCGTTTCGGCTCCAGGGCCGCCTCGAAGAGCCGGCGGCTCTGGGCGGACGGGATGACGCTGTCGCGGTCGGCGGCGATGACGAGCAGCGGACAGCGGACGTTGCGGATCCGATCGATCGACGCAAACCTGTCGCCGAGCAGCAGCCCCACCGGCAGAAACGGGTAGTGATACCGGCCGGTGTCGGTGAGCGACGTGAACGGCGATCGCAGGATCAACGCCGACGGCGGCTGCTCGGTCGCGAGGCGGACGGCGACGCCGCTCCCGAGCGATTCGCCGAAGTAGACTATGCGATCGCTGCCGGCCCGGAGGGCGACGTAGCGTCGGGCCGCGCGCGCGTCGGAGGCGAGTCCCTCCTCTGCCGGCGAGCCGGGGTTGCCGCCGTAGCCGCGGTAATCGAAGAGCAGGGTCGAAATCCCGCGCTCCGCCAGGCCGGCGGCCAGCGGCGCGCGGAACGTGCGGTTCCCGGCGTTGCCGTTGAAGACGATGACCGTCACGGGCCGGCGCGGCATCGCGCCCGGCACGAGCCACCCGCCAAGCGTCAGCCCATCGTCGGTCGCGAACGTGACCGCCTCGGCGTCCGGCAGCCCTGCTGCTGCGGGCGACGACACCTCACCGAAGGGGAAGTAGATCAGTCGGCGCTGACCGAGCCAAATCAGCAACAGGAAGATCGCCAGGAGGCCAAGCAGCGCCGCCACGCGAAGCATGCCCGCAGAGTAGCCCGGCGGCGGCCGGGCTGCCAAACGGCCTACCTGTTCGGTTCGGGACGGGTATTCGTTACGCGGCCCACGCGTCCGAAGAAGTCCTTCTGAAGCGCCGGCCCCTGCGTGTCCGCTTTGACGGCGCGCAGCGCGTTGGCCAGCGACGCGAGGCGTCCCTCGGTGACAAGCTCGCCCAGCTCGCGCGTCGCCTTGTCCCCTTCGCCCGCGTAGTGGTTGGGATAGCCGGCATACCACCAGATGCCGGTGTAGATGTCAGGAATGGAGAGCCGCTTCTCATTCGCTCCCGACTCGTCGTCAGCGCGATCCATCTTCACGAGATCCGGCCGCAGATAGAGTAGCGTCGAGGTTTCGCGCTCGCCCGCGTGCTGGTCCCCCGCCGGATCCGACTTTCGCATCCTGTTCATCTTTTCAGTGAGGACCGGATCCGCCGCCGGGTCGTAGAAATAGACGACGTAGTCGCGCGTGCGCTCGAGCTGTGACTGCGCGAAAAAGCGGAGGAAGTTCGGATTCCCTCCGTGGCCGTTCACGATGAGAATCTTCTTGAAACCGTTGCGTGCGATCTCCTCGCACGTGGCGTCCAGCAGCTCCCAGATCAGGCGGCTCGGCAGCGCGAACGTGCCGGGCTGGTGCCTGGCTTCGTAGATCTGGCCGTAGAAGTAGTCCGGGAAGACGACGGCGTACTCGCGCTTCGTGACCCGTGCGGCCCATTCGCGCACGTGAATCAGGTCTGACCCGATCGGCGCGTGCGGCCCGTGCTTCTCCAGCACGCCGATTGGCAGGATTGCGGTATAGGCTGACTTCTCGAGCGCTCTGGGCCAGTCACTCGCCGTCAGCTCGTCCCATCGGGCCGGAAGATCTTGCGCTTGCCCAGCGCCGGCGGACCCCGCAACCACGACGGTCAGCAGCAGAACGCCAATCAGGACTCGCACGGTGAGCCTCCTTTCAATTCCGCCTACTCCGCCGGTATCAAGATGATCTTCCGAAACGCGACCTTCCCATGATCGCCCTGCAACATCAGCGGCCCCGGCGCGTCCTCTTTGCTATCGAGGGCGCCGCCGGTGATGCCCGGGATCTCTGCATCGTCAACGATCGTCTGGCCGTTCAAGACGACCGTCACCCGCCGGCCCACGAGGGTGATGTCATAGGTCTGCCACTCGCCCGGGCGGCCCGCGGCGTTCATGCGCGGCCCGAGAAATCCGTAGACCCCGCCCATCCGCAGGCTGTCGGTCGCCTTTCCGGCATCGTCCTGGATCTGAACTTCGTACCGGCCCCGCAGATACA
>JBOGJB010000528.1:0-10438 GCA_050745085.1 Vicinamibacterales bacterium | reverse complement strand
ACATCGACGACTCCGCCGCCGGCGACGGAGCCGGCGTCGCGCGCCGCGGCGGAGGATGCCATCCATGATCTTCTGGCGCGGTACGAGACGGCACTCGAAACGCGGAGCCTCGACGCGCTGAAGCGCCTGTGGCCGACTCTGGGCGGCGCTCAGCAGGAAGCCATCCAGAACGAGTTCCGGCACGCCAGCCGCATCCGCGTCGAGATCATCGGTCCGCGGATTGCCGTTTCGGGCAGCTCGGCGACGGTCAGCTTTCTTCGCCGGTACGAGCTGGTGACCGTCGACAGCCAGCGGCTCAGCAGCGACACTCCCACGACGATGACGCTGCGGCGATCGGATGGGGCCTGGATCATCGAGACCATCAGGTTCGACGCGCCCCGCCGGGGCGTGTGATCGTTGACGGGCACTAGGGACTAGGGACCGGACTAAGGACTAAGGACTAAGGACTAAGGACTAAGCTGAGGACTGAAAAGGATGCACAGGCATGCGGTGACCCTGTCGATGGTGTGGCTGTTGGGATCGGGTCAGGCGATCGCGCAGAATCGACCTGCCTCACTCGCCACGCTCTTCGAGGAGATCTACGGCCCCAGCGGGCTCGTGGTCAGCAGCGACGACGTGGCGCTCGACGGGACGACGCACGCGGCGCATTTCAACAGCGCGTTCCAGTCGGACTTCCGGCTCGTGAACATCACGCTGGCGAGCCAGCTCGCGTCGATACCGCTCCCCTCGCCGGCGTCGGGCTTCACCTACCGGTTCGATGAGGCCACCGGCACGTTCGTGCGATCGACGCAGAGCTTCGGCCCGATCCTGACCGATCGCGGCGAGACGATCGGGCGCGGGCGACTGGCGTTCGGCTACACCTATCAGTTCTTTTCGTTCGACCATCTCGATGGGGTGGCGCTCGCGAGCGTGGCGGCCGTCTTCCGGCACGACAACTTCGAGATCGGCGGCGGCCGAACCGACGTTGTCGCGACTGAGAACGTCATCGAGGCGACGGTCAGTCAGTTCACCGGGGCGCTGACCTACGGGATCACCGATCGACTCGACATCGCGATCGCGGTGCCAGCCGTTCGGACGCGGCTGGCGCTGATCTCCAACGCGACCATTTACCGGATCGGCACGGGCAGTAACAGGACGATCCACTACTTCCGCGACGAGGTGGCGATCGGCGGCTACGGATCGACCCGTCAGTTTTTTTCGGAAGGGTCGGCCGCCGGGATCGGCGACCTGGTCGTGCGGTTGAAAGGCACCCTGATGCGCGAATCCACCAGGGCGCTGGCCGCGGGCGTGGACGTCAGGCTGCCGACCGGTGACGAGCGCAATCTGCTCGGGGCGGGAGGGGCGGGCATCCGGCCATTCGGCGCCTTCTCGGCTTCGCTCGGCCCGTTCGCGCCGCACGCGAACATCGGGTATCAGTGGAACGGCAAGAGCGTACTCGCGGGAGACATCAGCCTCGACGAAGAGGCGGATCTGCCGGACGCGTTCGTCTACGCGCTCGGCACCGATTTCAGCGTCACCGATCGACTCAGCGTCGTGCTCGATGTCATCGGCCAGCGCGTGATCGACTCCCCGCGGCTCTTCACGCGCACGCTCACGGCGACCGGGCAGGCGGGGAGCGTCACGCTGCCCGACATCTTCCTGGAAAGCAGCTCCTACTGGACGTCGAGCGTCGCCCTCAGTCTCAAGGCGAACGTGGCGCCGCGCCTGCTCATCGAGTTCAATCTGAGGTTCGCCGCGAGCGACGGCGGGCTCACCGACCGCGTGGCGCCGCTCGTGGGACTGGAGTGGGCTTTCTAAACAAGTTCTTAGTGCTTAGTTCGCAGTGCTTAGAGTATGACTTCGCTCGGCAACAGTCTTCGCTGACTGAGTCACACTAAGCACTCCGAACTAAGAACTAAGCACTAACAAACTTCAGAACGGCAGCCACCCGTCCTCGGTTTCCTCGTCCGTGACCAGGTTGTGCACGCTGACGCCGAGCAGCCGCACGGGCCGCCGGCCCGCCTCCGTGCGATCCAGGAGCGACACGGCGCGCGCGGCCAGCGCGTCGGCGTCGTGTGACGGGGGCGCGGAGTGGCTCCGCGTCACCGTCGTAAAGTCGTCGTAGCGGACCTTGATCGTCACGGTCCGCGCCGAAAATCCCTTCCGCTCCAGCCACGCGGCAGCGTCCCGCGCCATCTCCGCGATCGCGACCCGGATCTGCGCCCGGTCCGTCAGGTCCCGGGGGTACGTGGTCTCCGTGCCGCACGACTTCGTTGGCCGGTCGGCCACGACCTCCCGGTCGTCGATCCCCGCGGCGAGCTGGCGGAGCCACTCCGCCAGGCTGCCGACGGTGCGCTGCAGCGCGGGCAACTCGATCGTCCGTACGTCTATCAGCCGCTCGACGCCAATCGCGCGCAGCTTCGCCGCGGTCACGGGCCCGACGCCCCAGAGCGCATCCACGGGGAGCTTGGGGAGGAATCCCTCGATCTTGTCGGGCGCGATCACAGTCAGGCCGTCCGGCTTCTGCCAGCCTGAGGCGATCTTCGCGAGGAACTTGTTCGGCGCGACGCCGGCCGACGCGGTCAGCGAAGTGGCCTCGCGGATGAGTCCCTTGAGGCGTTCGGCCACTCGCGTGCCCGACCGCTCACCCCAGGCGTTCTCGGTCACGTCAAGATACGCCTCGTCGAGCGACAGCGGCTCGACGAGCGGCGTCACCGCGCGAAAGATGTCGAAGACCTGCTTCGACACCGCGCGGTACTTCGAGAAGTCCGGTGGGACGATGACGAGGGACGGACAGAGCCGCACGGCCCGCGCCATCGCCATCGCGGAGCGCACGCCGTACTCGCGCGCTTCGTAGCTCGCTGCCGCGACTACCCCGCGGCCCTCCGGCGACCCTCCGACCGCGACGGGTCTGCCTCTCAACGACGGATCGTCCCGCTGTTCGACGGATGCGTAGAACGCGTCCATGTCTATATGGACGATTCTTCGACGGGTCGAACCGAACGGTTCTGGGTTCAAGGTTCAGGGTTCAAGGTGGGTTCTGGGTTCAGGGTTCAAGGTGCGGTTCAGGGTTCAGGGTTCATGGCACGCGTGATGCTTGTATATGGTACGCACATTCTGGGAACTTGATGCCTGGCGGCTGTCCGACGAGTTGCGCCAGGAGATAGAGGCAATTATTGCCACTTCTCCGGCCAGCAGGGATCTAAAATTCTGCGATCAGATTCGCGGCGCGGCAGACTCAGCGTGCGCGAACATCGCTGAAGGATTCGGTCGATACTCACCGGCGGAGTTTCTCAGATTCCTCGTGATCGCGCGCGGATCGGCGACTGAGGTACAGAGTCATCTGGCGGCGGCTCTGTCCCGGAAGTATCTGACGCGGGAGCATTTCGACCGCCTCATCCGCCTGTCGTCGCGGGCGATCGGCGCGATCACCGGGCTTCAGAAATACCTGCAGACCCAACGCGGCGTGCGCTATCCTTCACGCGAGAGGAAACCTCGGGATGGGTAGGAACCCTGAACCCTGAACCCTGAAACCGTGCGAGTCCTTTTATTGTCCATGCCGGACTCCTTCGAGCACACCCCATCCTTAACGATGCGGATGCCGAACGGGGCGCTGGCGTCGATCGCGGGAAACGTGGACGCGCATCACGACGTCGCGATTGCCGACCTCGTGCTCGTCCAGGATCGCGTGCGCGAGACGATCGAGCGGCTCGTCGTCGAGCGCCAGCCGGACGTCGTCGGTCTGTCGGTGATGACGTTCCAGCGCAGGACCGCACACCGGCTCATCCGAATCATCAAGGCGCTGCGGCCCGAGGCGACCATCGTGCTCGGGGGCTACGATCCGAGCCTCGCCGCCGACGCCTACGAGGATCCGTCGCTCGGTGTGGATTACATTGTCAGGGGCGAAGGAGATCTGACCTTCCGGGACTTGATCAGGGCACTCGAGCCGTTCGGAACCCTTGGAACCGCTGCGACCGAGCGTATCCCGGGGCTCACCTGGCGCGTTGCGGATCGCGTCATCCACAACCCGGATCGGCCGGTCAGCTCGCTCGACGGCGACGTCGTGCGCCTCCCGAACCGCGCGGCGCGCGTGCTGCAGGGCTACACCTTCCTGGGCCGTCAGATCGACGTCGTCGAGACGTCGCGCGGGTGCACGTACGACTGCAGCTTCTGCTCGATCATCGAGATGCGCGGCAGGAACTTCCACACGTGGTCGTTCGATCGGGTACTCGCGGACATCAGCGACGCCAAGGCGCGCGGCGCGCGCGCCATCTTCCTCGTCGACGACAACATCACGCTCAACGTCGCGCGCTTCGAGGGGCTGTGTCGCGCGATCGTTGACGCGCGCCTCGACGACATCGACTACCTCGTCCAGGGAATGACGTCCTCGATTGCGAACCACGGCGAGACGCTCGCGCCGCTTATGCGCCGCGCAGGCTTCCGCTACGTGTTCCTCGGCATCGAGAACATCCTGGACCACGACCTCGAGTTCCTGCGGGCACGGTCGAAGAACGCGGAGCGCGAGCACGGCCGGCAGGTCGGCAACGCCTCGGCGCGCGCCGTCGGCATCCTCCACCGCCACGGCATGTACGTTGTCGGCGGCCTGATCGTCGGGAACCCGGACGACACGCTCGAGTCGATCGAGGCGAACCTCGCCTTCGCGCGTCAGCACATTGACTGGCCCTACATCCAGCATCCAACGCCGTACCCGCGCACCCCGATGACGAAGGACTTCCGCGACCAGGACCTCATCGTCAACGAGAACTTCGAGGAGTACGACGGGACGACGGCGGTCGTGCGGACGAAGCATCTGAGCGCGGAGGAGGTCGAGTTCATGCGCTGGCGCGCGGAGCGGTGGATGAAAGCGCGGCATTTTCCAGTCGCGCTGCGGCACGATCCCGTGTTCGTGCTGCGCCACGCGCGTCGGATGTTCGGGCACACCTTCCGCGGCAGCACGTGGCGCTCGGCACTGGGGCTCGAGAGCGAGCGCGAGGTATTCAGGCGCTTCAAGGCCATCCGGCGCAGCGAGCGGGAGTACGTGCGGGAGCCGGAACCTCCTTCAGAATCCAGAATTCAGAATTCAGAATCCAGAAGGATTGCCTGACAACGTTTCGTCCAGCGGTTCGGCCTCGCTTGGCGTCACGGCGCGGAGCTGGCTAGGCGTCAGCCCTGCCCCGCGGCCCCCGCGTCAACGTGTGCCATGAGGCGACTGTTACCACCGGCGTCACCCGTCCACGTGCGCTTCAGCGGCCGGGTGTCGCAAAATGTCACTTGCCCGCGTGCGGGCGTGTGAAACATAATGCAGGTCCATCACTCTTGGCGGGGAGGTTTCTCCCGCCCGCGCCAAAAATCACCGCACAGCGTAAGGAAGGGACGTCAATGGGATCCGCAGCACTAGGTGAGGCCATCAAGAGCATTACGGAGTGGGGCATCAACCGCACGAGCGGCGAGCCCAACGGCCCGCGGAGCGAGGAGCCGACCGCGCACGCCGCCGAGATCTTCGGCAGCCTCACCTTCAATGATCAGATCCAGCGGGCCCGGCTCCCCAAGGAGGTCTACCGCGCGCTGCGCCGCACGATGACGATCAGCGAGCCGCTCGATGGGTCGTCCGCGGACATCATCGCCGCGGCACTCAAGGACTGGGCGGTCGAACACGGCGCCACGCACTACACGCACTGGTTCCAGCCGATGACCGGCATCACCGCCGAGAAGCACGACTCGTTTCTCGCGCCGGCGGCCGAGGGGCGCGCGGTCGCGGAGTTCAGCGGGAAGGAGCTGATCAAGGGCGAGCCGGATGCGTCGAGCTTCCCGTCCGGCGGCATGCGCTCGACCTTCGAGGCGCGCGGCTACACCGCCTGGGATCCGACCAGCCCGCCCTGGCTACTCAAGACGACCAACGGCTGCACGCTCGTCATCCCGACGGCGTTCGTGAGCTGGACCGGCGAGGCGCTCGACAAGAAGACGCCGCTCCTGCGCTCGATGGAGGCGCTCTCGAAGCAGGCGCTTCGCATCCTGAAGCTCTTCGGCTCGCGCGCGCAGCGCGTGGTGACGACCTGCGGCCCCGAGCAGGAGTACTTCCTGATCGACCGGAACTTCTACTTCAACCGTCCGGACCTGATTAATGCCGGCCGGACCCTCTTCGGCGCGAGGCCGCCCAAGGGTCAGGAGCTGGAGGATCAGTACTTCGGCTCGATTCCCGAGCGGGTACTGGCGTTCATGCACGACGCGGAGCGCGAGCTGTACAAGGTCGGCGTGCCGGTGAAGACGCGGCACAACGAGGTCGCGCCGAGCCAGTACGAGGTCGCGCCGGTGTTCGAGAACGCCAACGTCGCTACCGATCATCAGATGATGACGATGGAGACGATGAAGCGCATCGCGCCGAAGTACGGCTTGGCGTGCCTGCTGCACGAGAAGCCGTTCGCCGGGGTCAACGGCTCCGGCAAGCACCTGAACTGGAGCATGAGCGACGACCTCGGGAACAACCTGCTCAACCCGGGGGAGACGCCGCACGACAACATTCAGTTCCTGGTCTTCTGCAGCGCGATGCTCCGCGCGGTGGACAAGTTCCAGGGGCTGCTCCGGATGAGCGTCGCGAGCGCCGGCAACGACCACCGGCTCGGCGCCAACGAGGCGCCGCCGGCGATCATCTCGGTCTTCCTCGGCGACATGCTCACCGACATCTTCGAGCAAATAGAGAAAGGCTCGGCGAAGTCGACCAAGAGCGGCGGGATCCTCGACTCCGGCGTGTCGGTGCTCCCGAAGCTCCCGCGCGACGCGGGGGACAGAAACCGCACGAGCCCCTTCGCGTTCACCGGCAACAAATTCGAGTTCCGCGCGGTGTCGTCGAGCCAGAGCATCGCGTTCCCGAACATCGCGCTGAACGTCGCGGCGACCGACGCCCTCGACTACGTCGCCACCGAGCTCGAGCAGGCGGTTGAGAAGGGACAAAAGCTCGAAGAGGCGGTCCGCGGGCTGCTGACCTCGATGATCAAGCAGTACAAGCGGATTATCTTCAACGGCAACAACTACTCCGACGAGTGGCAGCAGGAAGCCGCGCGCCGCGGCCTGCTCAACCACCGGACGTCAGTCGACGCGTTCGCCGAGCTGCTGAAGCCGGACGTCGTCGCCGCGTTCGAGAAGTACAAGGTGCTGAACGAGCGCGAGCTGCACGCGCGCGGCGAGATCAACTACGAGCAGTACATCAAGACGATCAACGTCGAGGCGCAGCTCATGATCCTCATGGCGAACCGGTACATCCTGCCGGCGGCCTTCGAGTATCAGAAGCAGGTGGCCGACAGCGCGGCGGCGGTCAAAGCGGCGGGGGCGACGTCGACGAGCACATCGCAGGTCCTCGACGAGCTGGTCCGGCTGATCGACGACTTCCGCGCGCGGACCGAGAAGCTCGCGAAGCTCGTCGAGCACGAGAGCAATGGTTCGAGCGAGTCGCACGCGCGCCACTTCCGGGACCACGTCGTCCCCGCGATGGCCGATCTGCGCGAGGCGGGAGACAAGCTGGAGACCATCATCCCGCACGGGCTCTGGCCGCTGCCGACGTACCGGGAAATGCTGTTTATTAAGTAGGCGGTCGTTAGCGGTTCAGGGTTCAGGGTTCAAAGTGCCGTTCAAAGTTCTGGGTTCAAGGTTCGGTTCAGGGTGCAGGGTTCGCGCCACCGAACGGCACCTTGAAGCCCGAACGGCACCCCGAACTCTGAACCGAACCCTGAACTCTGAACCGAACCCTGAACCTTGAACCGAACCCTGAACCCTGAACCCCGAACCCACCTTGAACCCTGAACCCTGAACCTAGAACCTTTTTTTGAGTTCATGACCGTCCAGGATCTCCGCCTGTTACTCGACTATCACTACTGGGCGCGCGACCGGGTCCTGGAGGCGGCCGACCGGCTCACGCCCGAGCAGCTCAATCGAGACCTGGGAAACAGCTTCCGCTCGGTCCGCGAGACCCTCGCGCACACTTACGCGGCGGAATGGGCCTGGCACTCACGCTGGCAGGGGCAGTCTCCGACGGCGCTCCTCGCGGCCGACCTGTTCCCGGACGTCGCGGCAATCCGCCGGCTGTGGGTCGAGCACGAAGCGAGGATGCGGTCGTTTCTGGACGGGCTCGGCGAAGACGGCATCACCCGCGTCTTCGAGTACAAGCTGCTCAGCGGCCAGCCCGGGAAGTCTGCCTTCTGGCAGATGCTCCAGCACGTGGTCAACCACGCCAGCTATCACCGCGGTCAGGTGACGACCATGCTTCGTCAGCTCGGCGTGCCGCCGCCGAAGAGCACGGACCTCATTGCGTTCTATCGCGAACGGTTCTAGGGCACGATTCGCGTATACGAGCAGTCGTTCTGCGGCGCCGGGAAGCCGGCGTCGTTGATGGCCCTCAACATCAGCTCGGCGATGAACGCATAGCCCGCGTCGCTCGGGTGATAGCCGTCGCTCGAGTATCGCCCCGCCTCGTACGAGCGCGCATCGCACATCAGGTCCACGACCGCGACGCCCTCGCCGGTCAGCGTGTTGATCGCCTCGCGCGTCAAGCGCACCGAGAGCGTTTGCAGACCCTGCCGCCGTCCCTCTGAGTACCGGCCGGGGGAGGCGTATGGGACGCCGGCGAGGTTCGGCAGGTTGGCAACGACGATCCGCGGCTGGCCGGCCCGATTGCGGATGCCGGCGATGAGCTGACGGTACTCGGCGCTGAACTGCCGGATCTGATCGTCTACGTAAACAGTGACGTTCGATCCGCCCGCTCCCTGCTCGATCGCGTCGCCGATCGCGTTCGCGTCGTTCGGGCCCGCGAAGATCGTCACGACGGTGGAATCGCGCGAGACGGACGGCAGCGCCGTTTCCAGGAAGTTGCCTGGGATGAAGCGGCCGTACTGGCGGCCAAGATTCTGGATGCGCGGACTCAACACACCGGCGGGAATCGCCAGGTTTCTCAGCGTCACGGAACGTCCGGCCTGCAGGGCGCGCGCGATGACCTGCACGTAGCCCATCCCGTTCGGGCACTCAATGAACGGCAGGCACTCGACGCTGGAGCCGATGCCGAGCGCGTCGGACGCGCCGAGCGCGGTGTAGACGATCGGCGCCGCCGGATCCGGAACCGGAGAAGGCTCCGTCAGACGGCCGTCCTGCGAGCAACCCGCGAAAAAGACAGCGGTGAGAACGAACGACGCTATCACTACTACTGCTACTACAACGGTTCGAGGTTCAGGGTTCAAGGTTCAGGGTGCGGTTCAAGGTTCAGGGTTCTGGGTGCGGTTCGGGGTTCAAGGTGCGGTTCAGGGTTCAAGGTACGCGGTTCAGGGTTAGGGTTCCAGGGGTTCATGATGCCGTCTATCTCTCCGGCTCAGAATACCGAATTCGAACGTCCAACCGAACCCAGAACCGCACCCGGAACCCAGAACCCTCGAACCTAACCTTGAACCCTGAACCCTGAACCTAGAACCGTAGCTGACCTTCAGCAACCAGTACAGATCTGCCCCCAACACGCACGCGATCGATCGCGCCGGCGCTCGTCCCGATGTCGATGTGAATCCAGCTCGGGCGACCCATCTTCTTTCCCTGGAGGCTCACGAGGCGCGTCCCTTCCTCCGAAGTGACGACGCCGTGGTGGACCAAATAGGAGCCGAGCGGTCCGCTGGCGCCGCCGGTCGCCGGGTCCTCGACGATTCCGAACCCGGGGGCGAACATGCGGCTGTAACAGGTCGCTTTGTCCGAGCCGCGTTCGGTCGTGAAGATGAAGATCGGAAGCGTAGACAGGCCGTGGGCGCTGTAGAAACGTTCCAGCGCGCGGCGATCCACCTCGGCGGCGTCCACCGCGCGTCTCGAGGCCAGGCGCACAAAGAAAAACGGAAGGCCGCAGGAGACCTCCTGCGGCGGCGGCCCCTCCGCCAGGTCGTCCAGGTCGAGGCCGAGCGCCGCTGCCAGCTCCCCGAGATCGGCCGGCGATCGGCCGAACTCGGGCGGCCGCTGCGTCATCCACGCGAACGACAGGCCGTTGTCATCCCATTCGAGCGCGACTGGTGTCGGCCCAACCCCCAGCTCGAAAACGAACGTGGCGCTGCCGCGCGCGATCGTCCCCAGATGCGCGAGCGCGAACGTGCTGCCGATCGTTGGATGCCCCGCCATCGGCAGCTCGTCGTCGGGCGTGAAGATGCGCATGCGGACGTCACCCTTCCCCTCCGCGGGAAGGATGAAGGTCGTCTCCGAGAACGCCATTTCCTTCGCGATGGCCTGCATGGTCTCGGTCGAGAGGTCGCGGCCGTCGGGAAACACGGCGAGCTGGTTCCCTTCGAAAGGGGTGTCGGTGAAGACGTCAAGGTGGAGGTATTTGTACTGACGCATGCTCAAGTACGAAGTTCGAAGTTCGAACGATGAAGTAAAGGACCAAGGACCAAGGACCAAGGACCAAGGACCAAGGACCAAGGACCAAGGACCAAGGACCAAGGACCAAGGA
>JBOGJB010000527.1:0-2153 GCA_050745085.1 Vicinamibacterales bacterium | reverse complement strand
TCGGACGTCTTTATCTTTGACGCGCACCTGGACCTGGCCATGAACGCGCTGGAGTGGAACCGCGATCTGGCACGGCCGATCGAAGAGATCCGCGCGCGCGAACGGCAGCTGAGGGACAAGCCGGATCGTGAACGCGGAACCGTGTCGTTCCCCGAGATGCGCCGGGGCGGCGTCGGCCTCTGCGTCGCCACGCAGATCGCCCGATACGTGGCGCCGGACAATCCCATCCCGGGATGGCACTCGCCCGAACAGGCCTGGGCGATGACGCAAGGTCAGCTCGCCTGGTACCGCGGCATGGAGGAGCGCGGCGAGCTGGTGCAGATTGGGGATCGCGACGCGCTGGACCGGCATGTCAGCCGCTGGCGGAGCCAGGCCGGCACCGAGATCCCGATCGGGTACGTCTTGAGTCTGGAAGGAGCCGATTCACTCGTCACGCTGGCACACCTGGAGCGTTCGTACGCGCAGGGCCTCCGCGCCGTAGGTCCAGCGCACTACGGACCCGGCGTCTACGCGCAGGGCACCAATGCATGCGGCGATCTAGGGGCGCGCGGCCGCGACCTGCTTCGTGAGATGGAGCGGCTTGGGGTTATCCTCGACGTTACACACCTGTGCGACGAGAGCGTCCGCGACGCGCTGGACCACTTCCGTGGCCCGGTCTGGGCGAGCCATTCCAACTGCCGGTCACTTGTGCCGAACGGCCGTCAGTTCTCGGACGATCACATCCGGGAGCTGGTCGAGCGCGACGCCGTCATCGGCGTGGCGTTCGACGCATGGATGCTGGTGCCTGGCTGGGTGCGGGGCGAAACGACACCCGACCGCGCGGGCGTGACGCTCGAGACCGTCGCGGATCACATCGACCACATCTGCCAGATCGCGGGCGACGCCCGGCACTGCGGGATCGGTTCCGATCTCGACGGCGGCTTCGGCCGCGAGCAGTGCCCGTCGGATATCCAGACCATTGCCGATCTGGCCCGGCTTCCGACCGCGCTCGCGGCGCGCGGATACGGTGGGGCGGATGTCCGGGACATCGCGCACGGCAACTTCGTTCGCTTTCTGCAGAACGCCTGGGGATAGCCGGATGCGCCGCCGCGAGTTCCTCGAGAAGAGCGCCGCCGCACTGGCGTTGTCCGGCATTCCGCGCTCCGCCGTCCAGCTTGCGGACGTGCGCAAGCGGGTCGGCCTCATCGGCGCCGGATGGTATGGCAAGACCGATCTGTTCCGCCTGATTCAGGTCGCGCCCGTCGATGTCGTGTCGCTGTGCGACGTCGACCGCAGGATGCTGGCGGACGCCGCCGAGCAGGTCGCGTTGCAGCAGGCGTCGAAGCACACCCCGCGCACGTACACCGACTATCGGAAGATGCTCGCCGAGCGCGACCTCGACATCGTGCTCATCGTCACGCCGGACCATTGGCACGCGCTGCCGACGATCGAGGCACTCAGATCGGGCGCGGACGTGTGGGTCCAGAAGCCGATCAGCGTCGACATCGTCGAAGGGCAGGCCATGCTCGCCGCCGCGCGCAAGTACGCGCGCATCGTCCAGATCGGGATGCAGCGCCGCAGCACGCCGCATCTGGTCCGCGCGCGCGACCGCGTGATTCGCCAGGGACGCCTGGGAACGGTCGGCCTCGTGGAGATCTACTGTTACTACCATATGAGAACGCGTGAGAATCCTCCGGACGCGAGCCCGCCCGAATACCTCGATTACGACATGTGGACGGGACCGGCGCCGATGCGGCCCTATAACTCGCTGGTGCACCCTCGTCGCTGGCGCGCGTTCATGGAGTACGGCAACGGCATCGTCGGCGATATGTGCGTCCACATGCTCGACATGGTGCGCTGGATGCTGGACCTGGGTATGCCGGCCCGCGTCAGCTCGTCGGGTGGCATCCTGGTCGACAAAGGGAGCAAGGCGAACATCACGGACACGCAGACCGCGACCTTCGATTTCGGCGCGCTGCAAGTCGTGTGGACGCATCGCACCTACGGCGATCCACCGGACCCCAAGTATCCGTGGGGCGCGACCTTCTACGGCGACAAGGGGACGCTCAAGGCGAGCGTGATGAGCTACGACTTCGTCCCCCGCGGCGGCGGCGAGCCGGTGCACCGCGACGTCACGTACGAGCTCGAGCAGTTCCCCGTGGACAAGACGGAGA
>JBOGJB010000526.1:0-13356 GCA_050745085.1 Vicinamibacterales bacterium | reverse complement strand
GATCGAAACGGCGCGGTCGATAGGGATTTCGCTGGGGGATTAGGCGGGCGCGCGACGATCTCTCTCCAGCCGAGCGCGGGCACTACGGCGACTCATCGACCGTCATGGAGATCGTTGCGACTCTCTTCGCTGAACAAGCGGTGCAGTGTCTGCGCCCGCCCGGAGACGGTCGCAGGACCTCGGACGAGCTGAACGCAGGCAGCGAACGGCTGGGAGAATCACTCATTCGGCGCAAGGAGTCGCGAGCGAAGTCACACTAAGCACTAAGAACTGGGCACTAAGAACTGACAAGTACGTCCAAGTATTTCAGAGCGCCTCCGGTGTTGAAGACCACAACGGCGTCGGAGGGGTGGATGGTCCCGCGAGCAACGAGGATCTTCAGCGCGTGCAGCGCAGCTCCGCCCTCGGGTGCCGCGCTGATCCCTTCGTCAGCGCCCATCTCGCGCATCGACACGACCATGTCGGCGTCGGCGACGGCGACCGCCGTGCCGCCGCTCTCGCGGATCGCGCGCAGCACGAGAAAGTCGCCGATGGCGCGCGGCACGCGAAGCCCGTCGGCGACGGTGCGCGCGTTCTGCCAGGGCTCGGCCTTCTCGGCGCCGCGCTCGAAGGCGCGGACGATCGGCGCGCAGCCGTCCGCCTGGACCGTGACCATCCTCGGTCGGCGCCCGCGCGCGAGCCAGCCGATGCGCTCCATCTCGTCGAACGCCTTCCACATGCCGACCATCCCCGTGCCGCCGCCGGTCGGATAGATGATCCAGTCGGGCAGACGCCAGCCGAGCTGCTCGGCCAGCTCGTACCCCATCGTCTTCTTGCCCTCGATGCGGTACGGCTCCTTGAGCGTGGACGTGTCGTACCAGCCGAGGGGGGCGCCGCGCTCGGCGGCGACGCGGCCGGCGTCGGTGATCAGCCCGTCGACGAGCGTCACCTCGGCGCCGTACAGCTCGCACTCGCGGATAAACGGCGGCTTGACGTCCTTCGGCATGAACACCTGCGCGGTGACGCCCGCGCGCGCCGCGTAGGCCGCCATGGCGTTGCCGGCGTTGCCGGCCGACGGGATCGACAGCGTCGTGGCGCCAAGATAGCGCGCTCGCGTGACCGCAGCCGAGAGGCCTCTCGCCTTGAAGGAGTTGGTGGGATTGAGCGATTCGTCCTTGACGTACAGGGCGTCGAGCCCCAGCCTGCCGCCCAGTCTCCGCGCGGGGATGAGCGGCGTCCAGCCTTCGCCGAGCGTCACCGGCGCTTCACCGTCAAAGAGCGGCATCACCTCCCGGTAGCGCCACATCGTCGGCTCGCGATCGGCGAGCGACTCACGGCGCCAGGCGTTGGCAGCCGCTTCGAGATTGTACCGGGCGAGCAACGGAGCGCCGCACGAGCACAGATGATGACGAGCGTGCGGGTCCAAAGAAGCGGCGCCACACGGGACGCTGCACTCGAGGTGGGTGAAATAACTCACGTTCGAAGTACGAAGGTCGAAGGCTGACGTGAAGTATGAAGGACGAAGGTCACACTTCCAACTTTACTTCAGCCTTCGTCCTTCGTCCTTCGTACTTGAGCTCATTTCCCCAACAGCTCCTGATCCTTTTTCTTCTGCAGATCGTCGATCAGGTGCACGTGCTGGTCCGTGATCTTTTGCACTTCTTCCAGCCCGCGCCGCTCGTCGTCTTCGGAGATCTTGTGGTCCTTGAGGAGCTTTTTCAGGCGCTCGTTGGAGTCCCGGCGCACCTGACGCACGCTGTTGCGCCCGTCCTCCGCGTACTTGTGGACCAGCTTCGAGAGTTCCCTGCGCCGTTCTTCGGTCAGCGGTGGAATCGGGATGCGGACGACCTTCCCGTCGTTCGCCGGGTTGAGCCCGAGGTTCGCGTTGCGGATCGCCTTCTCGATCTCCTTCATCAGCGACGGATCGAATGGCTGCGCGACGATCAAGGTCGGCTCGGGAACCGAGAGCGAGGCTACCTGGTTGAGCGGCATCGGCGACCCGTAGGCCTCGACGTGCACGCTGTCGAGGATCGTGACCGACGCTCGACCCGTCCGGACCCCTGCCAACTCCTTTCGAACGTGGTCGATCGCCACGTCCATCCGCTTCTTCACTTCGCCGAACAAGCCTTTCAGATCGTTCACATCCATATCAGGCCTTCACAAGGGTGCCGACCTGCTCGCCCATGATGACGCGGCGCAGGTTGCCGGCCGTGCGGAGGTTGAACACGACGATGGGGAGGCGGTTGTCCATGCACAGGGAGATGGCGGTCGCGTCCATCACCTTGAGCCCCTGTTCGAGCACCTTCAGGTACGAGATGGATTCGAAGCGGGTGGCCGTCGGCGTCGTCATCGGGTCGGCGGTGTAGATGCCGTCCACCTTCGTGCCCTTGAGGATGACGTCCGCCTTCATCTCCATCGCCCGCAGCGCCGCGGCGGTGTCGGTGGTGAAGTAGGGGTTGCCCGTGCCGGCCGCGAAGACGACGACGCGCTTCTTTTCGAGGTGGCGCAGGGCGCGGCGGCGGATGAACGGCTCGGCGACGGCGCGCATCTCGATGGCGGTCGCGAGCCGCGTGGTGATGCCGAGGTGCTCGAGCGCGTCCTGGAGCGCGAGGGCGTTGATGACCGTGGCGAGCATGCCCATGTAGTCCGCGGTCGAGCGGTCCATGCCCTTCGCGCTCGCCGCCAGCCCGCGGAACAGGTTGCCGCCGCCGATGACGATGCCGGTCTCGACGCCGAGCTGCTGAACCTCGCCGATCTCGCCGGCGACCTGCGCGGTGACGCCGGGATCGATGCCGAAGAGCTGCTCGCCCATCAGCGCCTCGCCCGACAGCTTCAGGAGGACGCGCTTGAAGACCGGCGACGACATTCGAACGGCGATTATACCGGCTTATTCCTTTTCGCCGACGCGGAAGCGGACGAACCGGGAAACCGTGATGTTCTCGCCCAGTTTCGCGATGGCGGCGGTGACCATCTGGCCGATGGTCGTCTTCTGGTCGCGGATCGAGAGCTGGTCAAGCAGCACCGTCTGCTCGTAGAAGCTGGTCAGCTTTCCCTCGACGATCTTGTCGACGACGTGCGCAGGCTTTCCGGCATGCTCGAGCTGCGCGCGGTAGATGCCCCTCTCCCGCTCGAGAATCTCGGAGGGGACCTCCTCGCGCGAGACGAATTGCGGGCTCGCCGCCGCGATGTGCATCGCGATCTCTTTGGCGAGCGTCTGGAAGTCGGCCGTGCGGCCGACGAAGTCCGATTCGCAGTTCAGCTCGACAAGCACGCCGATCTTCCCACCCATGTGGATGTAGTGGCCGATGAGCCCCTCGGAGGTCGAACGGCCGGTCTTCCTGGCGGCCTGCGCGAGCCCCCGCTTGCGCAGGATCGTCGTGGCCTGCTCCAGGTCGCCGTTGGCCTCGACGAGCGCCGCCTTGCACTCCATCATCCCCGCGCCGGTCCGCTCGCGGAGGGTTTTGACCAGGTCCGCCGTTATCGTCATCTTCTCAGGTTCTCCAGGTTCACCCGTGTACGTAAAAACGCCGGCCTGGGAATGCAGGGCCGGCGCGTCCGACTCGCCGAGCTAGACAGCCGCCGACGTGGCCTGTTCGGCCCGGGGCTGGCGTGCGGCGCGGGCCGGCCGCCGGCCGCGCTCCTCGCTCCCCTCGTCTCCCTCCGCCTCGGCATGCGCGCTCTCGCGCGCGGCGCGCCCCGCGAGCACCGCCTCGGCGACCCGCGACGCGAACAGCCGGATCGACCGGAGCGCGTCGTCGTTGCCCGGGATGACGTAGTCGACTTCATCCGGGTCGCAGTTGGTGTCCACGATGCCGATCACGGGAATTTTCAGCTTGCGCGCCTCGTCGACCGCGATCTTCTCCTTGCGCGTGTCGACGACGAAGACCGCGTCGGGCAGGCGGGACATGCCGCGGATGCCGTCGAGGTTCTTCTGGAGCTTGCGCTTTTCCTTTTCGATCGACGCGATCTCCTTCTTCGACAGCGTGTCGTAGCGGCCGTCGGTGCTCATCGCCTCAAGGTCGCGCAGCCGGCCGAGGCTCCGCTGGATGGTCGCGAAGTTGGTCAGCAGACCGCCGAGCCAGCGCTGGTTCACGAAGAACATGCTGCAGCGCTGCGCTTCCACGGCGATCGCGTCCTGCGCCTGGCGCTTGGTGCCCACGAAGAGGATGGTGCGGCCGTCCGAGGCAAGGTTCATCACGAACGCCTCGGCCGTACGGAACAGCTTGGCGGTCTTGCCGAGATCGAGGATGTAGATCCCGTTCCGCTCGCCGAAGATGTACTCCTTCATCTTCGGGTTCCACCGCTTCGTCTGGTGGCCGAAGTGAACCCCGGCCTCCAGCAGATCCTTCATCGACACTGGCTCCAAACTGCCTCCTAGCGCTTGCTGAACTGGAAGCGCTTGCGCGCTCCCTTCTGCCCGTACTTCTTGCGTTCCTTGATCCGCGCGTCCCGAGTGAGGAACCCCGCCAGCTTCAGCCGCTGGCGCAGCTCCGCGTTGTACTGGATCAGCGCCCGCGCGATCCCCAGCTTGAGTGCGCCCGCCTGCCCGGAGACGCCGCCGCCCGCGATCGTCGCAAGCACGTCGAACTTATCGGCGGTTTCGGTGAGGAGCAGCGGCTGCTTGATCTGGCTGCGCAACGCTTCGGTGGGGAAGGCCCCTTCGATCGGACGCCGGTTGATGGTGAAATCGCCCTTGCCGGGCCTCAGGAACACGCGCGCGGTGGATGTTTTGCGGCGCCCGGTGCCGTAATACTGAATCACTGCCAAGTTATGCGACCTCGCGCTTCGTCGGTTTCTGCGCCGCGTGTGGATGCTCGGCTCTCGCGTAGACCTTGAGCTTCCGCGCCATCGCGTCGCCCAGCTTCGTCTTCGGCAACATGCCGCGGACCGCCTCTTCGACGAGTCGCACAGGGTTCTTCTGCCGCACGATCTTCGCGCGCTCCTCGCGGAGCCCCCCCTCGTAGCCGCTGTGGTAGCGGTACACCTTCTGCGTTTCCTTGCGGCCGGTCAGCTTGACCTTCGCCGCGTTGATCACGATGACGTGGTCACCCGTATCCAGAAACGGCGTGTAAACCGGCTTGTGCTTCCCCGAGAGCAGCCGCGCAGCGGCGCTGGCCACCCGGCCCAGCACCCGCCCGTCGGCGTCGATGACATGCCACCGGCGCTCGACGCTCCCGGCGCCCGGCGTAAACGTGCCCATGCGTACCCCTTCAGCCTGGTCCCAAAGACGGCAAACCAAGAGGATACTTGGGATTACCGGCGTTGTCAACGGTACGGGCACGCTGCAGACGCGCGCGGACGCGCGCCGGCTCGGGGTAGTTCGGTTACGTTTTTGTGAGTCGAATCCCGTTTTGTGACGCTATAGCGGGAACGCATGACTCACGAATCCGCAGAAGTGCGTACGAAAGCCTGAAAGTGCATTCGTTCTCTCGACGGACGAGGTGGCACCCCCCTTGCCACGCTGATGCGGGCTGTGGCGGCTCGCGCCGAGAGATCTTTCTGCGGCTGCACCCGCGCACCAACTTCCGTGGAATTCGCAGGATTGCACAGTGCTGCTTAAGCGCGCGAAAGCTCTCGTGGGCCTCGACATCGGCTCGAGTGCCGTCAAGGCGGTCGAGCTCAAGCCCGCCGGGCGCGGCTACAAGGTGGCCGCCTTCGGCAGCGAGCCGGTGCCGCCCGACAGCATCGTCGACGGCGCGATCATCGACGGCACCGCCGTCGCCGACGCGATCCGGCGGCTGTTCGACCGCCACAAGATCAAGACCCGCGACGTCGCGGCGTCGCTCTCGGGGAACGCCGTCATCGTCAAGAAGATCACGCTGCCTCAGATGACCGAGTCCGAGATCTCGGAGTCGATCTACTGGGAGGCCGAGCAGTACATCCCGTTCGACATCCAGGACGTCAACCTCGACTACCAGATCATCGACACCGGCGGGTCGAGCGGTAAGGCGACGATTGACGTGCTGCTGGTGGCGGCGAAGAAGGAGAAGATCGCCGACTACACCGGCGTCATTGCGCAGGCGGGGCGCACCGCGGTGGTCGTCGACGTCGACGCGTTCGCGCTGCAGAACGCCTACGAGGCCAACTACGGCATCCAGCCCGGCGAGGTCGTCGTGCTGCTCAACGCCGGCGCAAGCGCGACCAACATCAACATCCTGAGCGGCGAGCAGTCGGTCTTTACCCGCGACATCTCGATCGGCGGCAATGCCTACACCGAGGCGCTGCAGAAGGAGCTGAACCTCCCGTACGACGCCGCGGACGCGCTGAAAAAGGGGCAGGCGGTCGACGGCGTCGGCTACGACGAAGCAAAACCGGTGCTCCGGGCGGTCACCGAGAACATGATGCTCGAAATCCAGAAGACCTTCGACTTCTTCAAGGCGACAGCCTCATCCGATCGCATCGATCGGATCGTGGTGAGCGGCGGCGCGTCGCGCGCGGAAAGCTTTACCGACATACTCACCGACCGGTTCCAGTCGCCGGTCGAGTCGTTCGACCCGTTCAAGGCGATCGCGTTCGACCCGCGCAAGCTGGGGGTCGTGCCGTCCGACATTGCGCCGACCGCCGCCGTGGCCGTCGGCCTCGCGCTGCGGCGGGCAGGGGACCGATGATTCGCATCAACCTGCTCACCGTCGAGCGCGAGCAGCAGCGCACGAAGCGACGCCCCGGGCTGGGGGCGGCGCAGAAGATCACGATCGCCGCGAGCCTCATCGTCGTGGCGACCGCGCTCGGGATCGTCTGGTGGTTCTGGGCGCTCCGCCAGCGGTCGGCGCGCCTCGACCAGGACATCGCGGACGCCGAGGCCGAGACCAGGCGGCTCCGGAGCGTCCTCACCCAGGTGCAGAAGTTCGAGGGACGGCGCGCGCAGCTCCAGCAGCGCGTGTCGCTCATCGAAGAGCTGCGCAGGGGCCAGAACGGGCCGGTCCACATGCTCGACTCGATCAGCCGCAGCCTGCCCGACCGGTTGTGGTTCACCGAGCTGACGCAGACCGGCGCCGAGGTCCAGCTCAAAGGCTTCAGCACGTCGCTGACCGCGATCTCGGACCTCGTCGCGAACCTCGAGGGATCCGGGTATTTCAAGAAGCCGGTCGAGATCGTGGACAGCCAGGTCGGCGCGGCGACGGGGCCGCTCGCGGCGCAGGCCGGCGAGCTGGTCCGGTTCGAGGTCAAGGGGACGTATCAGTCGCCGCCGCCGCCGGCGCTGGTGAAGCCGCCGGCAACGGCGGCCTCGACCGGCACCGGCGTGCCGCCGTCGAGCAGGTAAGGAACCAAGAGGGTTCGGGACGACTTCATGCCGCAGATATCGCTGAGCAGACTTCCCTGGTGGGGCCAGATCGCCGCGTTCCTCGTGGTGTCGGGCGCCGCGCTCTTCGGCTTCTGGTACTACTACGTCGCCGATGTCAGCGCGGAGATGGCCACGCGCGAGGCGCGGCTCGTGCAGCTGCGCACCGACATCACCCGCGGGCTGAACACGGCGAAGCGCCTGCCCGAGTTCCAGGCGCAGGTCGACGAGCTGGAGCGGCGGCTCGAGGCGCTCAAGACAGTGCTGCCCGATCAGAAGGATTACGCCGACATCCTGCGGCGCGTGCAGACACTCGCGACGCAGTCGAACCTCGCGATCCGCGGCTTTCAGCCGAAGCCCGTCGAGACCAAGCAGATCCACGAGGAGTGGCCGATCACGCTCGAGCTCGACGGCACGTACCACAACCTCGGGATGTTCTTCGATCGCATCAGCAAGTTCCCGCGAATCATCAATGTGAGCGCGTTGAAGATCCGCGCGAAAGATCAGCCGACGCTGAACTCGACGATCAGCGCCGAGTGCACCGCCACTACCTTCGTGCTGGTCGACTCGAGCAAGGCGCCGCCGGCAAAGCCGGGCGCGAGGCCGGTGCCCCCGAGGCCGGGCGCGCCGAAGACCGGTCCATGAGGAGCGATTACCGGATGACGAGGCTGAAGCCTCGTACGACACCCATGACTCGCTCGACGACGATTCTACGTGCCGTGCTCGCCGCCGTGGTGGTGGTCTGCCCATCGGCCCTTTCGGCACGCTCAGGGTCGACGGTGAGCATCGCCGAACCGTCGACCAGCTCGGGGCAGTCTTCCACGCCCGGCGTGGCGCAGCCCCCGTCGACAGGCCCAGGGCAGAGCCCGCAGCCGACGTCCCCGCCACCGCCGGATGTCTACACGTACAACCCCGAGGGACGGCGCGATCCGTTCGTGAGCCTGCTGTTTCGCGGCAGCGACCTCCGTCCGGCGCGCGAAAGCCGGCCCGACGGGCTGCCCGGTCTGCTGATCAACGAGGTCGTCCTGCGCGGGATTGTCAAAGACAAGATGGGGTACGTGGCGATGATATCGGGACCGGACAACAAGACGCACATCATTCGCGGAGACGACAAGCTCTACGACGGCTCCGTGAAAGCGATCACGGCTGACTCGGTCATCTTCTCGCAGGACGTCAACGATCCGCTCTCGCTCGTCAAGCAACGCGAAGTGCGGAAGTACCTGCGAACCATGCAGGAGGGGAAGTGATGCGGCTGGCTCGATGGTCCGTGCGCGCCACGTATGCGGCCGCGACGGCCGCCGCCGTCGCTCTGACCGTGCTCGCGGCTGGCGCCGCGGCCGGTTCGGCGCGGCTGGTCGGCGTGTCCGCGGAGTCGCGCGAAGGCGCTCAAACGGTTCTCATCGAAGCGACCGAGCCGGTCGCGTACTCGGTGAGCCGGCCCGACGCGCGAACCGTGCTCGTCGAGCTGCGCAACGTGAGCGTGGTGGGCGCCACCAATCGCGTGCGCGCGACGGGCGGAAGCCTGGTCGCCGACGTCTCCTTCGAAGCCGACAACGCCCTCGACGGGAGCGCCGTTGGTCGCGTCCGTCTGGTTCTGACCTCGCCCGCCACGCACCGTGTGCGCAGCACGCGCAGCACGATTCGCGTCGATCTGGAGAAGATGCCCGCGTCGGCCGACAACGGCGAGGTCGCGCTCGTCGAGGCCGCGCCGACACCCGCAGTGCCGCCCGCGATCGTGGTCTCGGGGCTCGCCGAGGCGGCGGGCACGGTCGGGATCGATCCCATGTCTGCGCTGCAGGCGCCGCCGCCCGCCGCAGCCCTGCTGACCGGCCAGCCGGCGCCGGCCGTAGGCAAGCCGGCGGCCATGCCGCGGCAGACGCAGCAGCCGGCACCGCCGGCCGTCAGCGACGCGACGCCCACGCCGCAGCAACGGCCGACCGCCGACGTGACCGAGGCGCGCAAGCGCTACACCGGACACCCGGTCAGCCTCGATTTCCAGAACGCCGACCTCCGGTCCGTGCTCCGGACCTTCGCGGAGATCAGCGGGCTGAACATGGTCATCGATCCGGCGGTGCAGGGCACGGTCGACATCGTCCTGACCGAAGTGCCGTGGGACCAGGCCCTCGACATCATCCTGCGCGGCAACCAGCTCGGCTACACGGTGGACGGCACGATCGTCCGCATCGCTCCGCTGAAGGTGCTCGCGTCCGAAGAGGACGAGCGCCGCAAGCTGGCAGACGCGCAGGCGCTCTCCGGCGACCTGCGCGTCCGCACCTTCGCGTTGAGCTATGCCAAGGCGCAGGAGCTGCAGCCGCTGCTCACACGCTCGGCGCTGTCGCAGCGCGGTCAGATTCAGGTCGATCCGCGCACGAACACGCTGATCATCACCGACCTCGCGGACCGTCTGACGACGGCGGAAAACCTGATCAACATCCTGGACCGGCCCGAGCCGCAGGTCGAGGTCGAGGCCCGCGTCGTCACGACGACGCGCGACTTCGCGCGGTCGCTGGGCGTGCAGTGGGGCTTCAACGGCCGCGTGGATCCCGAGATCGGCAACACGACCGGCCTCGGGTTTCCGAACCGCGGCAGCCTTGGTGGCCGCACGGGCGGCGTGGCGGGCCCGGAGGTGAGCAACGATCCCCGTGCCGACCCACGCCAGCGGGCCGGCACGGTGGTCAACCTGCCCGTAACCCCGGCCAACGGCGCGATCGGCCTCGCGCTCGGCTCGGTCAACGGCGCCTTCAACCTCGACGTCGCGCTGTCGGCCCTCGAGCGGGCCGGCAAGGGCCGGGTGCTCTCGACCCCGCGCCTCACGACGCAGAACAACGTCGAGGCGGAGGTGGCGCAGGGCATTCAGATTCCCATCCAGACGGTCGCCAACAACACCGTCACCGTGAGCTTCAAGGACGCGGTCCTGCTGCTGAAGGTCACACCGCAGATCACGTCGGCGAACACCGTCATCATGCGGATCACGATCGAGAACGCCACGCCGGACTTCAGCCGCGACGTCAACAACATCCCGCCGATCGACACGCAGCGGGCGCTGACGCAGGTGCAGGTCAACGACGGGGCGACGACGGTCATCGGCGGCATCTTCGTGAGCCGGGAGCAGAGCAACAGCGACCGCGTGCCGTTCCTCCATCGCATCCCGCTGATCGGCTGGCTCTTCAGGCGCGACGAAACCCAGGACGAGAGCCGCGAGCTGCTGATTTTCATCACGCCGCGGATTCTGAGGGGCTAGGCCAATGAACTCGCGTGGAGCAACGACGATGCCAACGGAAAAGAATGTGCGCCGCAAGGCGGTCTGGGGCGCGGCGATGATATGCGGGGTGTCGACACTCCTGCTGACTTCGTGCGGCTCGCAGGTGCGCGAGGGGGAGGCCTCGTCGTACCTCGTCATCCAGAGTCTCGAGGGCTCGTCCGGCGCCGAACCGGGTGAATTCGGCAATCCGGTGTTCTCCGACGTCCAGACGTTCGTGAACGACGAGGACATCCCGTGCTGTCCAACGTTCTTCAACGATCTCGGACAGGCGGTGTTCCGGTTGGTGATGAAGGACCCCGGAACGGCTGGCTCGCCGACGACGCCGACGCCGAACAACTGGATTACGCTGACGCAATACCGGGTGACCTTCTTCCGGACCGATGGGCGCAACACGCCGGGCGTCGACGTGCCCCACGGCTTCGACGGCGCGATCACGGCTACGGTGCGCGAAGAGACCACCGTATCTTTCGATCTCGTTCGGAACGCGGCAAAACTCGACGCCCCTCTGCGCGCGCTTCGCTTCGGCGGCGGCGCGAACCTGATCCACGCGATCGCCGAGATTACCTTCTTCGGACACGATCAGACCGGTCGTGAGGTGAGCGTGACCGGCCGTATCAACATTCACTTCGGCGACTTCGGAGACCCGGAATAACTTCGAGGTGGGAACCAGCATGCGATCGACCGCAAAACTCATCCCGATAGCTCTGACAGCCGCGCTGCTAGCGGGCTGTACGATTAATGAGGTCGAGATCCCGCCGATGGCGGGCCCGTCCGAGCTCACGCCGTCGGTGACCGTCACGGCCACGCCCGACGTGCTGCCTCAGGACGGATCCTCGAGCGCCGTGATAAGTATCGTCGTGCGAGATGCTGCCAGCCAACCGATTCCAAATATGTCGATCCGGGTGACCACGAACATCGGGCGGCTGAGCACCGGACAGGTCACCACCGGGTCCGATGGTCGCGCCACCCTCGTGTTTACTGCGCCGTTGACGACGACACCCGGCTTCGATCCCGGCACGATAGCGAGTATCTCTGTGACGCCGATCGGCAACAACTTCGACAATGCGATTACCCGCACCGTGTCCATCCGGCTCGTGCAGCCGGCTGTCATCCAGGTGCCAGGGGCACCATTCGCGGCGTTCACGTTCGGTCCGCCGAATCCGAGAGTCGGCGACGTCGTCCAATTCGATGCGTCGGCTTCCTTCGATGCCAACGGAACCATCGTGAGCTACGAGTGGGACTGGAACGACGGCGACCTCCACGGGTTCGGCAAGTTCCAGGATCACGACTTCAGGGGACCCGGCACGTATTTCGTGATGCTGACCGTGACCGACGACTCCGGTCTGAAGAGCTCCGCTGTGAGAGGGGTCACGGTCGTCGAGTAGAATCTCCGGCATCATGCCGGAGGGCCGAATTGAGGATCTGAGACGTCGGGTCGAGGCCGACCCGACGTCCATCGCCTTCGCAGCCCTCGCCGAAGAATACCGGCGCCTCGGACGCTTTCAAGAGGCGGTGGACGTCTGCCGCAGAGGCCTTGAGCGCCATCCCGCGTATCTGTCGGCCAAAGTGACGCTCGCCCGCGCGCTCATCGAGCTCGGCCAGCTCAACGAGGCGCAGCGGGAGCTCGACGGGGTCCTGCAGGTCGCCCCCGAGAATCTTGCCGCCATACGGGCGCGCGCCGACGTCCATCACCGCAGCGGCAATCTTCCAGAAACGTTCGACTTCGCGGCCGCGAACGCAGCGTTCGAGCAGCATGCCCTGAGCGAGCCTGCCGGGGCAGAGCCCCGGCGAGGCGAGACGGGGGAAGTAGGAGGCGCTTCGCGAAGCGCCCGTACGGAAGTCGAGCGGCTCGAGGCGTTCTTGCAGGCCATCGTCGCCGAGCGTCAGCGGCGCGAGGCGCCCGGCGCGTGAGCCTGATGACCACCGCGGCGCGGCCGATGCTCGAAGGCCGGCTCCTCGCGCTGCGCGCGCAGCTGGCGGACGCTGGGCTCCATGCGCTCCTCGTTACCAACGTCATCAACGTCGCGTACTTGTCGGGCTTGCGGGCGAGCGCGGCTGCGCTGGTCGTGACACGCGACCAGGCCGCGCTCGTCACCGACTTCCGCTATCGCGAGGCGGCGCGGCAGCGCATCGACGCCGGCGACGCGCCGGCCGGACTACGCCTCGACATCGTCGAGCACACCTACGACCAGACGATTGTGGACGCCATCCGGGGCCTCGGCGTCCGGGTGATCGGCGTCGAGGCGGCGCACATCACGATCAAGCGATTCCAGTGGATGCAGCGGGCGCTCCGGGAGACCACCGCCCTCGAGCCGACCGAGCGCCAGGTCGAGCGGCTGCGGGTCGTCAAGGACGAAGCCGAGATCCTTACCATGAGGGAGGCCGCCCGCCGGCTGTCTGGGGTGGCCCGCGACGTCTGGTCCCTCGTGGCTCCGGGCCGGACCGAGCGGGAGGTGGCGGCCGACATCGATGCCGCGCTGGTGGGTGCCGGCTTCGACCGCCCAGCCTTCGAGACGATCGTCGCTTCCGGCCCGAACTCCGTCCTCCCGCACGCGCGTCCGACGCCGCGGCGGCTGGAGCACGGGGACCCGGTGCTGCTGGACTTCGGGGGGGTCTACGACGGATACTCCGTGTATCTGACGCGGACCGGGGTGCTCGGCCCGGCACCTGGGGCGCTCCGGCGCCTGCACGAGGCGGTGGCGGCCTCGCAGGCGGCCGCCATCGAGACGGCTCGGCCCGGAGTCGCCGCTTCGGCGGTGGACGGTGCCGCCCGGGAGGCGCTCGCGGCCCGCGGCTTCGGGCGCGACGCCTTCGGCCACGGCACGGGCCACGGCCT
>JBOGJB010000525.1:0-13080 GCA_050745085.1 Vicinamibacterales bacterium | reverse complement strand
GAAGAGGATCCTCTGCCAGCTCTTGCCGCCGTCCTTCGATCGGAACACTCCCCGCTCGTCGTTCGGCGCCGAGGGATGGCCCAGGGCCGCGACGTACACGAGGTCGGGATTCGACGGATGGACGCGGACGCGAGAGATGACCTGCGTGTCGGTCAGACCGACGTTCTTCCACGTCTTGCCCGCGTCCGTGGACCTGTAGACGCCGTCCCCCTGCATGATGTTGCCGCGGAGGCACGCCTCGCCCATCCCGATGTAGACAACGTCCGGGTTGGATTCGGCGACGGCGACGGCCCCGACCGACGAGCTTTTGATCTGGCCGTCGGTCACCGGATTCCACGTCTGCCCGCCGTCGGTCGTCTTCCAGAGTCCGCCGCCGACGGCGCCGAAATAGAACTCGAACGGTCGGCTCGGGACCCCGGTGACGGCGATCGACCGGCCGCCGCGTGGCGGGCCGATGCTCCGCCAGCGGAGCGACGAGAAGGGCGAGGCATCGCCGGCTGGCTGGGCGGGCGGAGCCTGCAAGCCAAGGAGCAGAAGCAGGAAAGTCAGGTACTTCATGGCGGCACTCTACCGGGACCGACCCGGCCCCCGCAACCGGCGGCCGGAGCCAACCCGGACCCACCGAATCCCGTCCAACAGTCTGCGAACAACCTGTGGAGCAGCCCCTCCAGGCTGCCGTAAGGAGCGCCATGCGCCTGCTAGCCGGTCTCGTTTGCCTCGTCTTCACGCTGCCCCTGCCCAGCCCCCGAACGGTTTCGGCGCAGCACCTCAACATCGGCTCGGACGGGCGCGACGTCACCAGCTGCAGTGACCTGACGGTTACGTCCGACGAGGAGGTCGCACGTGCGAACGAGTCGCTGACCGCACCGGCCGGATCGCCGGTCAAGCTCACCGCGTCGCGCAACGGGGGCGTGTGGATCGTCGGCTCGCACGCAACGCAGGTCGAGATCGAGGCCTGCAAGATCGCGGTGGCGTCATCGATCGACCGTGCGCAAGAACTGCTCGCCGGCATCCGGGTTCAGCAGCAGGCGGGCGGAGTCGCGGCGGCCGGCCCGGCCGGATCGCGGTGGCACGTGTACTTCATCGTCCGCGCGCCCCGAGGCTCGAACGTCGGCGCCGAGACGAGCAACGGTCCTCTCTCGCTGCGCGACGCCGACGGCACGTTCTCCATGCAGGCGACCAACGGTCCCATTGCGATCTCAAACTCCCGGGGCACGATCGACGCAAGGACCCAGAACGGCCCCATCTCGCTGAAGGGAGGCGCAGGGGGGCTGAACCTTCGCGTCCAGAACGGCCCGCTCTCGATCAAGCTCGACGGCGCCGAGTGGGAGGGGTCAGGGCTGACCGGCGAGACCCGGAACGGCCCGCTCTCGCTGACGGTGCCTGGCGGGTATCGATCCGGCGTCCTCATCGAGGCGGACGGCCACTCGCCGATGCGCTGCTCCCGCTGTGCCGACGCGCGCCGGACGTGGGACGACGACAAGCGGCGGATCGAGTTCGGCGGGGGCCCGCCGATCATCAAGCTCACGACCTCGAACGGGCCGGTCAGCGTCGAGCAAAGGTAAGCCGACTCGTACTTGAGCCATCCTCCGCCCCCTGCTACTATCCCGCATCCATTCGACCCGAAGGAGGACCGATGGTTGATCCTGCCCGTCCGGACGGGGTCGCCGACATTCTGCGCCGTACGCAGCCGTGGGTGCGATTGATGGCGATCACGTTGTTCATCAGCGTCGCGTTGATGGTGCTCTCGGGGCTGGCGGTGGGCGCCATGGGCGTGTTCTCCGGAGAGCCCGGAATGGCCGTGCTGGTGGTCATCTACCCGCTGATGGGCCTGCTGTACCTCTTTCCGGGCATCTACCTGACCCGATACGCCAGCCGGATCGGCGGCTACGTGGCCAATCCGCAGACGATCCAGCTCGAGCTGGCGCTCGACGCGCAGCGCGCGTTCTGGAAGTTCGTCGGCGTGCTGACCGTGGTCGCGATCGCCATTTCAATCCTGGGCATCGGCGCGGCGATCATGATCCCGGCGTTCCTGGGCGCCGGAATGCAGTAAACCCATCGGTTTGGGTTCAAGGTTCAAGGTTCAGGGTTCAAGGTGGGTTCTAGGTTCGAGGTTCAAGGTGCGGTTCAAGGTTCGGAAACCCTGAGCCGCCCCCTCGACGCTGAACCGCACCTGAACCGAACCCTGAACCCTTGAACCGCACCCTGAACCCTGAACCAAGAACCCACCTTGAACCTTGAACCCTGAACCCAGAACCTATTTCTTGTCGTATTCATCCCGCGTCATCAGGTGGAGCGGCTTCTGACCCGTCGGCTGGAGCTGCGCGTTCAACTCGACGAGGCGTGTTGTGGACAGGCGGTCGAACTCCGCCGTCGCCTTTTTCAGCTCCGCTTCGAGCACCCCGGCGTACTCGACCTGCGACGTCGTGGGCGCGCCGCCGTAGGACAGTACGGCACCATACACGTCGATGACTTTCTCGCGGAGCTGCGGGTTTGAGGCGGCGAACGCCCCGCCGGAGTCGACCAGGCCAGCATGCAGCCGATCCAGGTCCGCCGCGAACCCTTCGACCACTTTGGCGACCGCCTCTCGCGGGCCGGTTTGAACGCCGGCCCCTCCCGGGGTCCCGGACGCGGCGAGCGCCGAGGCGCGTGCCCGCGCCTGCGTGCGCAAGTCGGCCGACGCGTCGCCGAGGTACGCGAGGCGCGCCTGCATGTCGTAGAGCCGCATCAGCAGCGCGTGGCGGCGCTGCCGATCGGCCGGCGGATGCGGCATCCGCGGGTCGGCCCCGACGTCGACCGTCCCCGTCGCGACGTCATCGCCCTTGGTCACGCGCACGGTGTAGCGTCCTTCCGGCACCGGCGGTCCGAAGATCGCACGTGCGCCGAGCCCAGGCGCCGCTGCGCTCTTCGGGGCGGGCAGCCGCATGCTCCAGACCACGCGGTTCAGACCCTGTCGCGCGCCGGCCGGAAGCGTCTGGACGACCTTGCCCGACGCGTCGAGGATCTCGACCGCGAGGCGGCCGAAGATGTGCCGCGCCTTCAGGTAGTAGACGATGAGCGCGCCGTCGGGCGGGTTCGCGCCCGTGAACTCATCGTCACCCGGGAAATCCTGCAGCGTCGCGAACACCGCCTGCACGGCCGGACGCGACGGCAGCACGGCGACGTTCTTCGCAGCGACCTCTGGCGTGAGATGCCTGAGCGGCGTGATGTCGTCGAGGATCTGGATGCCGCGGCCGTGGGTCGCGAGCACGAGGTCGTGCTCGCGCGGATGGATCTGCATGTCGTGCACAGCGGCGCGCGGCAGCGTCGTCAGGCGCGACCACCTCGTGCCGGCGTCCACGCTGATGAAGACACCGAACTCGGTCCCGGCGAACAGCAGATCCGGCCGGACGAGATCCTGACGGACCGAGTGGACGTAGCCGTCGATCCCCTCGGCGATCGCGCGCCACGTCTTGCCGTAATCGTCGGTGACATACAGATAGCTCTGCATGTCGCCGGTGCGGTGGCCGTCGAACGCGGCAAACGCGGTCCCGCGCCGGTGCCGCCCCGGCTCGACCATCGCCACCCACGTATTCGCCGGAAGGTTCGGGACGTTCTTGACGACGTTCGTCCAGCTCGTTCCCCCGTCACGGGTGACCTGTACGTTGCCGTCGTCGGTGCCGGCCCAGATGACGCCGGGTTCCAGCGGCGACTCGGCGACGCTGATGATCGTGCAGTGATTCTCTGCGGTTGTATTGTCCGGCGAGAGGCCGCCCGATTCGCTCTGGCGCTGCTTCGCGGGATCGTTCGTGGTCAGATCGGGCGAGATTCGCTCCCACGTCTCACCGCGATCGCGGGTGCGGAAGACGTACTGGCCGCCGAGGTAAAGGACCGACGGATCGTTCGGACTCGGCGTGAACGCGGCGTTCCAGTTGAAACGGTACTTCGGCTCGCCGGCGCCCGCGCGAGGGCGGATATCCTTCATCTCGCCGGTGCGCGTATGCAGCCGGCGGATCTGCGCCCCCTGGAACTCGGAAAAGACGATCGACGTGTCGCGCGGGTCCGGAAAGACGTTGAAGCCGTCGCCGAAGCCGACGTTCACCCAATCGCGGGCGCGGACCCCGCCGGGCGATCGCGAGGGGGCCGACCACGAGCCGTTGTCCTGCAAGCCGCCGTACACGCGATACGGCCGCTGCATGTCCACCGTGACGTGATAGAACTGGCCGACCGGCAGGCTCGCCGAGAAGCTCCAGGTCGTGCCGCGATCGCGCGACACGTACACGCCGCCGTCGGTCCCGAGCAGCATGTGATATGGATCGCGCGGGTTGATCCACATCGCGTGGTGATCGGGGTGCATGCCGCCGAACGGGTTGCTGCCGCTCAGCTCGAAGCTGCGGCCGGCGTTGGAGCTGACCGTCAGGAAGAACGAGAAGTTGTAGACGCGCGTGTGATCCGCCGGATCGACCTTGACGTTCGCGAAGTAGAACGGCCGCGCGCGCACCCCGAAGAACGCCTCGCCGTCGGTCGTCTTCCTCCAGCTTTCACCGGCATCGTCGGATCGATAGAGCGCGGTCTCCTTCGCTTCGACGATCGCGTACACCGTGCCGGGACGCGACGGCGCGATCGCCAGCCCGATCCGGCCGAGGTCGCCCGCGGGAAGACCTGCGGTCGCCTTGCGCCAGGTCTTCCCACCGTCCTTTGACTTGTACAACCCGCTGCCGGGGCCGCCCGAGATGAAGAAGTCCGGTCGCCGCCGGACCTGATACATCGCCGCGTACACGACGTCGGGCTCCTGAGGGTCGAGCGCGAGATCGCCGCATCCGGTGTCGGCATCGACGTAGTGCACCTTCTGCCACGTCTTGCCGGCGTCCGACGTCCTGAAGACCCCGCGTTCCTCGTTCGCGTTCCAGAGGTGTCCCAGCGCGCACGCGTAGACGGTGTCGGATTGTTTGGGATGGATCGCCAGCCGTGCGATGCGCTCGGTCTTCTCGAGACCCACCGCCGTCCACGAGCGTCCGGCGTCGGCCGACTTGAACATGCCGCGGCCGACCGAGACGCTGTTGCGCGGCCAGCCTTCTCCCGTGCCGACCCACACCGTATCCGGCTTCGACTGATCGACCGCCACTGCGCCGATTGACATGACGTGCTCGTCGAAGACCGCAGAGAACGATGCGCCGCCATTGGTCGACTTCCAGACGCCGCCGCCGGCGGTGCCGGCGTAAACGATCCGCGGGTTGTCGTGGACGACGTCGAGAGAGGTGACGCGGCCGCTGGTTGTAGCCGGCCCGAGGGCGCGCGGCCGGAGATCGCCGAACGTCGTGGAATCGACGGCCGGCGCCCGGCCATCGGTGGACTGGGCCGATAGATCTATGTGGCCGATCGCCCCGATAGACAGCCCGATGCCGGCGATGATGCCGATGACCCGATTACATGACCCGATCGCCCGATCGCACATGACGCGATAAATCGGCCTAGGGTTTGGGCATCTTGAACTGAGCGTCGTCTACCGGCGCGTTCAGCTCGATCTTCTCCACGATGATCGACCCGGTCGGCATGCCGTTGATCGACGTCTTGAGCGCGTGCGGCATCATGATCCCGTCGACGGAGCGGTAGTCCGACATCTCGGTCTCGACCGTCATTGTCGTGGCTCCCTGCGGCATCTGGACGGTCGTCTTCAGCTCGATGCCGCTGTCAGCGTCGAGATACAGGTGCTGCACCTGACCGCTCTTCTTTGTCAGCTTGAGCTTGTGCGCCTTCGCGCCGCCGACCTCTTCGGTACCGACGAATTCGACGCTGTGACCCTTGGCCTTCCAATCCACCAGCGGGCCGTCGAATTCGGCCTGCTCCTTGGTCATATCCGCCTGCGGGCCGGTCATCTCCTGCGGCGCTTCTGAGCCCATCAGCGGATTGATCGTCCACACGGTCGTGCCATCGAACCCCATGACCACCTTTTTGTCCTGAAACTGCATCTCCTGCCGCATCATGTTGGGCCGCTTGGTCATGATCGACATGTTGAGATCCATGCCCTGAATCGTGACACGGCCGCTCATTCTCATGCTCTGAACGGCTTTGAGCTTTGCCTCGCCACCCTTGGCCTGAAGATTCTTCGCGACGATAGCATCGATACTCGGCGCGGCGGCACTGGGCGCGGCGGCGGCTGGCTGAGCTGAAACAGCGGGAGCGCTGAGAGCGGCACACAGTGCCGCGAGCGCGAATCGGCGATTGGAACGGCGCATGGGCCCTCCTAGAAGTGCCTTCCGAGAACGCAAAGGACACCAATTGTAGCAGGGCCCACGCGCCGCGGCGACTGCGGGCCTAGCCTAGACCTGACGCGGGCGCGCCATCACTCGATAGAGCGCCAGCAGGATGACGGCCCCGAGGATCGACACGATCCAGCCGGCCCCTTCGTTCGGACCGTAGAGCCCCATCATGCGGCCGATGAACCCGCCGACGATCGCGCCAGCCACGCCGAGCAGCATCGTCACGATGAACCCGCCGGGATCGCGACCCGGCATCAGCAGCTTGGCGACGATCCCAACGATCAAGCCGAAGAGAATCCAGGCGATAATGCCCATCGGTTCCTCCTTCTACCTTCCTTTACCTTTTACGCCTGAGCAGGGAATGCAAGATTACGTCCCGCGCCGGTAACCTGGACCGTAGAGCCCCCGGCCGGCGCGGGCGCCGGTGTGCTGCTCGTTCTCCACCGTGACGATGCCGTTGACGATGACGTGGCGAACGCCTGTGGAGTACTGATGCGGGCGCTCGAACGTCGCGTGATCGATGACCGTTGCCGGATCGAAGATCACGACATCGGCGAACCACCCCGGCCGCAGCTCGCCGCGCTCGCGGATCTGGAGCTGCGCCGCGGCGAGGCCACTCATCTTCCGGATGGCTTCTTCGAGCGGCAGCAGCTTCGCGTCGCGGACGTACCGGCCGAGAATCCTCGGGAAGGTTCCGTACGAGCGGGGATGCGGCTGCCCGCGGCCGAGCTCTCCATCCGGCTTGATCGCCGCCGCGTCGGTGCCGATGCTCACCCACGGAAACACCATCGCCGTGCGGACGTCCTCCTCGCTCATCATGTGGTAGAGCGCGCCGACCCGCCCGTCGTTGTCGACGAGCAGCTTGAAGTACGTCTCCCACGGATCTTCGTTGCGCTCGGACGCAATCTGGCTGACGCGCTTGCCGACGACCGACTGATCCCGATCCTGCGGGACTGACGCGATCTGAATCCCTTCGAAGGTTGAACCGGCGACGAGGTTCTCCGCGCCGTCAAAGCCCTCGCCCGGCAGCTTCGTCTGGATCTCGTCACGGATCTTCGGCCGGAGCGAGAGGTCGCGGAGCCGCTCGAGCATCCTCTCGCGGCCGCCCTCCTGCACCCAGCCGGGGAGCGACGCCGCGAGGCCCGTGCCGCCGGCCGTGTACGGATACTGGCAGGCCGACACGTTCAGCCCACGCGCGCGCGCCTCGTCCACAATCTTCCCGACCTCGCCCATCGTCCCCCACAGCGGCCGCGCCGCCACCTTGAGGTGATAGATGACGACCGGGAGCTTCGCCTGCTCGCCGATGGAGATCGCTTCGCGGATCGCCTCCTTCACGCGGAAGCTCTCGCCGCGGACGTGGGTGATGTAGACCCCGCCGTAGCGTGCGGCGACCGTCGCGAGCGCGATGATCTCGCCGGTCGAGGCGAACGATGCGGGCGGGTAGATCAGCGCGGTCGCCAGGCCGAACGCCCCTTCGCGCATCGCCCCATCGACGATCGCTTCCATGCGCGCGAGCTCGTCGGCGGTGGGCGGCCGGTTGTCGAGGCCGACCACCTCGCCGCGCACCATCGCGATCGGCACGAACGAGCCGACGTTGATCGACGTGCCGCGCCGCTCGAGCGTCCGCAGGTAGCCGTCGAAGCTGTTCCAATCGGGGGCGGGTTGCCCCGGCATCTGCGGGCCGACACCCGTGGCTCGGAGTCGATCGGGCGGCGTCTGGTCCTGGCGCCACAACGCCGGCGTGCTCCCCTCGCCGATGATTTCGGACGTGATTCCCTGACGGATGTGGCTCTCGCCGTTGCCGTCGACGAGCAGGCTGTTGCCGGACTGACCCTGGACGTCGATGAACCCGGGCGTAACCGCGAGACCCGACGCATCGATCTCCTTTGCCGCCCGCTTCCCGGTGAGATCGCCGATCCGGTCGATGCGATCCCCTTTGACGCCGACGTCGGCCCGTCGCGCCGGCGAGCCCGTGCCGTCGATCACGCTGCCGCCCCGGATAATGAGGTCGTACTCGGGGCCGCAGGACGCGAACCCGACGGCGAGAGCGAGCGCCAAAAGGAACGCGGAGGTCGGTTTCCTGGTCATGGTGGCGCACGCCCTCAGGCGTGCGGAGTATATACTCCCGCGCATGATCCGCACGACCTTCGCGATCGTCGCAGCGCTCGCGATCGCTCCCGCGACCCAGGCCCCGGGAGGCTCGCAATCGACCCCCAAGAAGGTCTATATCTCCGCCGACATGGAGGGGATCAGCGGCATCGTCGGTGACGACCAGTTGTCGCCCGGCGGCGGCGAGTACGGCCGATCACGCAAGCTGATGGCCGAAGACGTCAACGCGGCGATCCGCGGGGCGGCCGCGGCGGGCGCGACCGAGATCGTCGTCAACGACTCCCACGGCGGGCAGCGAAATCTCCTGCCCGAGGATCTCGACCCGGCGGCGCGCCTGATCAGCCACAGCTTCAAGCGATACGGGATGATGGAGGGGCTCGACGAGACGTTCGACGCCGTCCTCTTCATCGGCTACCACGCCAAGGCGGACACGCCGGGCGGCCTGTTCGCGCACACCGGATCCGGAGTGGTGCGCGATCTGCAGATCGAAGGGCGCTCGGTCGGCGAGGGCGGAATGAACACGATGCTCGCGGAATGGTACGGCGTCCCCGTCGTGCTCGTGACCGGCGACGACGTGGCGGTCGCGCAGGTGAAAGAGGTCGCGACCGCGGCGCGCGGCGTCGTCGTCAAGCGCGCGATTAACGTCCGCGCCGCCGAGTTGATGCCGGTACGTGAGTCGCGGAAGGAGATCGAGGCGTCGGCGCGCGTAGCGGTCGCGACGGCGAAGAAGATCGCGCCGAAGCGGCCGTCACCCGTTCGAGTCCGCCTGCGCTACCGCAACTTCACGTATCCGGAAATCGCCGAGGCGTTCCCGACGATCAAGCGCGTGGACCCCGAGACGATCGAGTTCACCGCCGACACGATGCCGGCCGCGTACCGGCTGATTCGGGTGCTCTACCGGTTTATCAATCCGGACTGAGGGGAACTGGCTCCCGATAGAACCTCCACCCGGCCTTGTAGTCCCGCGTCAGCGGCGCCTTCGTCAGCGACGCGCGGACCATCTCGACGGGCATCTCGCCGCGCTTGAGGATCGTGTCGTGGAAGTCGCGGTTGGTCATCTTCTTCGACCCGACCAGCTCGCGGTGCAGCGCGCGGAACTGCAGGCCGCCGATCATGTAGGCGACCTGATAGAGCGGCGAGTACGATCCGTTGAACGACCGCCGCACTTCCCCTTCCGCGTTCGCCCGCTCGTGCCCGACCCGCTCGACGAGGAGGTCGACGCACTCCTGCGGCGTCATCGTCCCGAGGTGGAAGCTCAACGAGAAGATGATGCGCGCGGTCCGGTGCATACGCCAGAACAGCATGCCGACACGATCCTCGGGTGACTGCGGGAACCCGAGATCCCACAGCTGCATCTCCCAGTAGAGCGCCCAGCCCTCGGTCCAGAACGGCGTCTCGAACGCGCGGCGGTGCGTCGCGTACCGATCGTTCATGAAGCCCTGGAGGTGATGGCCGGGGATCAGCTCGTGCTGCACGGTCGCGCGTGAGAAGTGGGTGTTGTTCCCGCGCATGCTCATCAGCTTGTCCCCGTGCTCCATCGCGTCGGTCGGATAGGACACGAGGATCACTTCGCCGCCGAGGAAGAACGGCGACACCTTCTGCTGCGCGGGAGGCATCATCTCGATGCGCCAGATGTCCTTGGCGAGCGGCGGGACGGTGACGAGGTCGCGCTTCTCGATGAACGCGATCGCTTCGTGCGCCAGCTCGCGGATGAGCGCCGGCTGCTGGCCCGGCTCGACATGCAAGTTCTTGACCTTCTCGAGCGCCTTCCGCCAGTCGTCTCCGAATCCCATCTCGCGCGAGGTGCGCATCATTTCCGCCTCGCACCAGGCGTACTCCTTCTTCGCGATCTCGATGAGCTCCTCGGGCGTGTACTGAATCATCTCCGCCTCGAGGTCCTCGAGGATGCCCTGCCGGCCGATCGGGTCGCCCACGATCGGCTCGTCCTCGCCTTCCTTGTAGCCGACGACCCGCTCGCGGAGCGTCTTTACGTACGCGGCGAGCGCGGCGTCCACGCGTTTGTACGGATCGCGCGCCCACCAGGAGAAGAGCGGGCCGTAGCCGTCGTGGAACTTGAACCACTGGTCGAGCAGCCTTTTCAGATCGCCGATCTCGTTCGCGGCGCGAAGGGCGACGATGCGCGAGGTTTTGATCGCGCCCGGGGGCGCCTCCTTCGCGAGGTCCGCTTCGACGTTCTGCCTCGCGGCGTCGACCGCGTCCGCCATCTTCGACAGCGTGGCAGCGGCGGCGCGCGGATCGACGTTCTCCATCCGACGGCGGGACTCGTGCAGGCCGCTGATCGTGGACACGAACGGCAGAAGGGGCGCCATCTCCGCCTGCAGCTTGGCTTCGCGTTCGAAGAGCTTCAACTGATAGTCGAGCCGCGCTCGCAGCAGGACGTAGTCGATGCGCCCTTCCTGGCCAAGCGGGTCGAACGGGATCTGGTCCAGCCGCGCGCGCCAGCCGCGCACGAACTCGAGGAGCGCCGCGCGCCGCTCCGACGCCTGGTCATCCGAATAACGCCGCGTCAGGGCGCCGCGGTCAACAATCAGTCGCTCGACGAGGTCGCGCAGCTCGCTGTCGGTCTGGCGAGGAAGCGGCTTCACGTCGGGCACGTAGCCCGCGGCTGGCGCCATCGTGTGGCGATCGACCGCCTGTTCCGCGAACAAGGCGGAGGTCAGCACCGAGGCTGCGGCCGTCGCGGAGAGATAGCGCGATTTCATGGGTCGAAATGATACCGTACGCACATGCCGCGAATCGTTCTTGCCGTCGCCGTCTCAGCACTCGTTGTGCCGATCGCCGCCGAGCGCGCGATCGACACGACCCTAAAGGGTCGTGCTACCACTCCGGGTCGTGCCACGGTGCAGCGTCCTGCCACCGTGCAGGGGCGTGCCACACCTGCCGCCGAGTACTTCCCGGACCGCGCGGACTGGCAGAGCCGCGAGCCGGACCAGGCCGGTTTCGACCCGGCGCGGCTCAAGGAAGCCGTCGACTTCGCGATCGCAAACGAGAACCCCGCCACGAAAGATCTCGCGGTCGACATTGCAACGACGTTCAGCCGCGAACCACACAACGCCATCATCGGTCCCACGCGCCCGCGCGCCGCGCTGAACGGCCTCGTCGTCCGCCACGGCTTCGTCGTCGCCGAATGGGGAGACACCACGCGGCCGGACATGACGTTCAGTGTGACGAAGACCTTCCTCTCCACGGTCGTGGGTCTCGCGTGGCAGCGGGGCTACATCAAGGACGTCAACGATCGCGTGCGTGACTACGTGCCGGGCACCGACCTCTTCGAGTCGGAGCACAACGCGCCGATCACCTGGGACCATCTCCTGCGGCAGACGAGCGACTGGCAAGGGACGCTCTGGGGCAAGCCCGACTGGGCCGATCGGCCCGAGGGAGAGCGGCCGGCCGATTATCCGAACCGCAAGCTGCACGCGCCCGGCACGCGCTACAAATACAACGACGTGCGCGTCAATGTCCTCGCGCTCGCGACGCTGCACGTCTGGCGGCGGCCGCTGCCGGAGATCCTCCGCGAGGAAGTGATGATCCCGATCGGCGCCTCGAACACCTGGCGGTGGACGGGGTACGAGAACTCATGGCTGGACATCGACGGGTCGAAAGTGCAGTCGGTCACCGGCGGCGGGCACTGGGGCGGCGGCATGTTCATCAGCGCCCGCGACATGGCGCGGTTCGGGTACCTCTTCCTGCGCCGCGGCCGCTGGAGCGACCGGCAGATCGTCTCCGAAAAATGGATCCAGATGGCCCGCACGCCGGGCCCCGCCAACGAGGCGTACGGCTACATGAACTGGTTCCTCAACACCGGGCGGAAGCCGCTGCCCGCCGCGCCGGACTCGAGCGTCACGTTCCGCGGCAACGGCCAGAACATCATTTATGTCGACTGGGACAACGACCTCGTCGTCGTCGTCCGCTGGATCCGCGGACCGGCGTTGAACGAATTCATCGGCAAGGTGCTCGGCGCGCTCAAGGCATCGCCGACGGCGTGATCATCTCGAGTGCCGAGCGCACGTCCCGTCAGCGGACGACGCGCAACCCTTGCGGAGTCGTCAGCGTTCCGTTTCCGGTCTGGGTGAGCGTCACGGTGACGCCTCCGAGCCTGATGGTACCCGTCCGAGGCGCCGTGCCCGTGTACGGCGCGACCGTAAAGCTGATCGTCGCGCTGCCGGTTCCGCTGGTGCTGCCCGGGTTTACCGTGACCCAGCTGACGGTTGGGGACGTGATCCAGAAGCAAGAGGCCCCGGTCGTCAACGTAATCGTGCCCGGTCCACCTGACGCACCGAACGCAAACGACAGCGGAGCGACCCCGTAGCTGCAGGTCCCGGTCTGCACCACGCTGACGGTTTCGTCGGCGATCGCGACGGTGCCGGTTCGCGTGGTCGAGCCGCTGTTCACCGCGATCTCGAAGATCACCCAGGAAGTCCCCGAGCCGCTCGTCGCGCCAGGGAACGTGATCCATGAGCTGGCCGAGGACGCGGTCCACGGACAGCTCGCGCCTGTCTGCAACAGCGCGTAGCTCGTCGCACCGCCCGCGCCGGCCGTCACGTTCAATGGTGACACCGAGTAGCCGCACGACGTCTGGACGACCGTGAACGCTTGCCCTGCGATGTTCAGGGTTCCACTACGAGTTGCCGACGTCGAATTGGCGCTGACGCTGTAGGCCACCGTGCCCGTGCCGGAGCCGCTCGATCCGGCGGTGATGGTGATCCACGGG
>JBOGJB010000524.1:0-7788 GCA_050745085.1 Vicinamibacterales bacterium | reverse complement strand
GGCCAGGATCGAGGCCGCCAACAGCGACATCCCGAGTAACTGAAGAAAGCGCCCGAGTAGGTGCATTGGATTCCCAATCCGGCAATTGTCATGATTGTCATATCCGTTGAAAGTTCTTCTCGATCTCTCGTCGTGTGAGCCGAAGCACGACCGGCCGGCCGTGGGGACAGACAGACGAGTACGCGGTGCGGCGCAGCTCGTCGAGGATGTGCCGCATCTTCTCCATCGTGAGCGGATAGTTTGCCTTCACCGCCGCGTGGCACGCCATCGTCGCCGCGACGCGCCGGAGCGCATCGTCGACTTTCGACCCGCGATCGAGCCCCTCGAGATCGTCCGCCAGCGCGCGGACGGCCGCCTCGCACTCGGAGGGTGCGAGGAGCGCCGGCACCGCGGTCAACCGCAGGGCGTCCCCGCCGAACTCGTCCACCTCGAACCCGAACCGCTCGAGTGAAGCGGCGTGCGCCGCGAGCGCCTGGCGCTGCCCCGCCGACAGCTCGACGAGCAGCGGCTCGAGGAGGCGCTGGCTCTCGAGGCGACCCGCCTTCAGCCGCTCCATGACCTGCTCGAACAGCACGCGCTCATGCGCGACGTGCTGATCGATGATCGCGACACCCTCGTCATCCACCGCGATGATGAACGTGTCGCGGAACTGGCCGAGCGGGATCATCAGGGGGACTGTTCCCGTTTCCCCGGCGAAGGGTGTGGAAACGGGGACTGTCCCCCTTTCCGTGCCGACGCCCGGCATCGGCGACGCGGCCACCCAGCGGCTCGGCACCGCCGCGCCGGCGAGCACGCCGGGGATGCTCTGCGGCATCGGCCCGGGCGCGGGCGCCTCGAACGGCCTGAACTGCAGCTCCGGCGCGGGTCCCTGTCCGAGCGCCTCGCCAAGGGCGCGCCGCAGGACCTCGTGCACGAGCGACTGGTCGAGGAACCTGACCTCCGCCTTGGTCGGGTGCACGTTGACGTCCACACGGTCCGGCGCCAGCTCGATGAACAGGTGCACCTCGGGGCTGCGCTCTTTGATCGTCGCGACGCTGTAGGCCTCGGAGATCGCGTGCGCGATCGTGCGGTCGCGCACGATGCGGCGGTTGACGAACACGTTCTGCGGCCCGCGGACCGGCCCTTCCGCCGCGAGCGCGGCGACGAAGCCCGTCATGCGGAGCCCGCCCGCCTCCTTCCGCAGCTCCACCAGATCTGGCCGCTCGCCGTAGAGCTGATAGAACCGGTCGCGGAGGTTTGCGGCCGGCGGCGCGTCGAGCACGCGGCGGCCGGCGCTCGTCAGCGTGAAGCCGACTTCCGGGTAGCCGACCGCGAGCTGCGTGACGATCTTCGAGACCTGCGCCGCCTCGCCCGCGTCGGACTTGAGGAACTTCCGCCGCGCCGGCAGGTTGTAGAAGAGATCCCCGACCTCGACCGTCGTCCCTTCGGGCGTGCCCGCTTCGCGGACGGACGCGACCTGGCCGCCGTTCACGCGGATCTCGGTGCCGGACGGCGTCCCGCGCGCCCGCGTGCGCAGCATGAAGTGCGAGACCGACGCAACGGCCGGCAGCGCCTCGCCGCGGAACCCGAGCGTCGCGATCGCGCCGAGGTCGTCGCTCGTCGCGATCTTGCTCGTCGCGTGCCGCTCGAGCGCCAGCTCCGCGTCCTCGGGCGCCATCCCCTCCCCGTCGTCCTCGACGCGGATCAGTTTCTTTCCGCCCAGCTCGACGGTGATCGTCACCCGGCGCGCGCCGGCATCGATCGCGTTCTCGAGAAGCTCCTTGACGACCGACGATGGCCGCTCGACGACTTCGCCCGCGGCGATCTGATTGGCGAGGTGGACGGGAAGTCTGCGAATCTTCAATGCCGAATGCCGAATGCCGAAGGCCGAAGGCGCATCACAACCAACCCCTGCGGCGGAAGAACCAGAGCATGGCGGCCGACACGACCGTCATGAGCCCGACCATCCACCAGAAGTCCGCAGTACCCTCGCCCGGGAAGTCCGGCAGCGGGACGTTCATGCCGTACAGCCCGGAAAGCAGCGTCAGCGGCATGAAGATCGTCGTGATGACGGTGAGGACCTTCATCACCGCGTTCAACTGGTTCGAGACGTTCGACAGGTGCGCCTCGAGCAGGCTGGTCACGCGATCCTGGAACAGCAGCGCTTCGTCGCTGAGCCGGACGAGGTGGTCGTGGACGTCCCGGAAGCGGTAGACGATCTGCTCAGGAATCTGCCGGAACTCGCGGCGCGCGATGCGCCCGACGACGTCCCGCTGCGGGAGCGTGACCCGGCGGAGAGAGCTGATGTCGCGCTTCACGGACAGGATCGTGCGGACCAGATTCGGTTTCGGCTTCTCGAACACCTGCTTCTCCAGGTCGCCGATTCGGTCGCTCAGCTCCTCGACTTCCGGACGGTAGTTGTCCACCATCGTGTCGACAATCCGGTGCAGCAGGCCGGCGGCGCCTTCGGCCAGCGTGCGGCCGTTGCGGGCGCACATCTCTCGAAGGTGCCGCAGCGACCTCGACTCGCCCTTCGACAGGGTGACGAGATAGTTGTCGCCGAGGAAGAAGTCCACGTCACGCGTCTCGAAGTCGTGCCGTCCCTTTCGGAAGTGGATGCCGTGCAGGATCAGATAGAGGTAGGTGTCGTACGCCTCGACCTTCGGGTGGTGGATCTCGCTGAGCGCGTCCTCAATAGACAGCTCGTGAAACTTGAAGAGCTTTGAGAGAATTGCCCCCTCATCGAGCGTCGGATCCGATAGATCGACCCAGAAGCGGACTCCGCTCGCCGGGTCGAGCCACGCCGGGTCGATCGTGCTGCCGCACTCGACCCGGCCGCCTTCCTTCAGCGCGTACACTGCAATCACGCAGACCTCTGAGAGCTGTAGGCACTAGGCACTGGGCACTAGGCACTCTGTCCCTTCAGTGTCACTGCGTAGAATGCCTAGGGCCTAGTGCCTTCACCATCAGTCCCCTACCTTCACCTGCAGCGCCGCCTGCGCGGCGGCGAGCCGCGCGACCGGAATCCGGTACGGCGACGCGCTCACGTAATCCAGCCCCACCTTGTGGAAGAAGTGGATGGAGGACGGATCGCCCCCATGCTCGCCGCAGATACCGATCTTCAGGTCCTTCCGCGCCTTCCGCCCCTTCTGGACGCCGAGCTTGACCAGCTCGCCGACGCCGACCGTGTCGATCGACGCGAAGGGGTCCCGTTCCAGAATCTTCCGCTCCTGATACGCCGGCAGGAACTTGCCGATGTCATCGCGAGAGAAGCCGAACGTCATCTGCGTCAGGTCGTTGGTGCCGAACGAGAAGAACTCCGCCTCCAGGGCGATCTCGTCCGCCGTGACGGCGCCGCGGGGCACCTCGATCATCGTCCCGACGAGATACTTGATCTTCACCCCCTGCGCCTTCATCGTCTCGGCGGCGACGCGATCGACGATCGCTTTCTGATCGCGTAGCTCCGTCACAAGACCGACCAGCGGGATCATGATCTCTGGAACCACCTCGGTCCCTTCCTTCTTCAACTGGCAGGCGGCCTCGATGATCGCGCGCGTCTGCATCTCCGTAATCTCGGGGTAGCTGATCCCCAGCCGGACACCCCGATGGCCGAGCATCGGGTTGAACTCGTGCAGCTGCTCGACGCGCCGGAGCAGCGCGCGTCGCTCCTTGACCGTCACGTTGTCCGGCGGCAGCGACTCCAGCTTCGCCAGCGCCACCATCAGGTCCTCGCGCTTCGGCAGGAACTCGTGCAGCGGCGGGTCGATCGTGCGGATCGTCACCGGCGTTCCGTGCATGGCCTTGAACACGCCGTAGAAATCATCGCGCTGCATGGGCAGCAGCTCGTCGAGCGCCTTCCGGCGGTCCTTCTCGTTGTCCGCCAGGATCATCCGCTGGACGATCGGAATACGAGTGTCGCCGAAGAACATGTGCTCGGTCCGGCACAGGCCGATGCCGCGCGCGCCGAAGGCGTACGCGGTCTCCGCCTGGTCCGGCAGGTCCGCGTTGGCGCGGATCCCGAGCGTCCGGAACCTGTCCGCCCATTCGAGCAGCTTCATGAAGCGCCCGTGGATGGGCGACTGCTGCGGCTTCATCTCGCCGGCGACGACCTGCAGGATCTCGCTCGGCTTCGTCTCCACCTGCCCGATCTTCACCTCGCCGGTCAGGCCGTCGAACGAGCCATACTCCCCCTCCTTGACCGTCTTCCCGCCGACGCGGAACTGCTTCTCTTTTTCCGAGATCTCGATGCCGCCCGCGCCGACGACCGACGGCTTCCCCATCTGACGGCCGACGACCGCCGCATGCGACGTCATGCCACCGGTCGCCGTGAGGATGCCCTGCGAGACGAACATCCCGTGGATGTCGTCCGGCACCGTCTCCTTGCGCACGAGCAAGACCTTCTTGCCCTGCCGCGTCCACTCGACGGCATCGTCTGCCGTGAAAACGACCTGGCCCGACGCGGCGCCAGGCGACGCGGGGAGCCCTTTGGTCGCGACCGGCAGCTTCTTCCAGGCGGCCGGGTCGAACACCGGCGCCAGGAGCTGCGAGAGCGATTCGGGGTCGACGAGCAGAACGGCCTCCTTGGGAGAGATCAGCTTCTCGTCCACCAAATCGGTCGCGATGACGACGGCGGCGTAGCCCGTGCGCTTGCCGTTGCGCGTCTGGAGCATGAAGAGCCGCTCGTCCTGGATCGTGAACTCGAAGTCCTGGACGTCCTTGTAGTGCTTCTCGAGACGCGTCGTGATCGTGCGGAGCTGCTTGTACGCCTGCGGCATCAGCGACTCGAGCTCGCGGATCGGCTGCGGCGTGCGGATGCCGGCAACGACGTCCTCTCCCTGAGCGTTGACGAGGAACTCGCCGTAGAACTCCTTCGCGCCGGTCGCGGGGTTGCGCGTGAAGCCGACGCCGGTCGCCGAGCGGTTCCCCGTGTTGCCGAACACCATCATCTGCACGTTGACGGCGGTGCCGATGTGGTCGGGGATCTCGTAGATGCGGCGGTACTCGATCGCGCGCGGGTTCTGCCAGGAGCGGAACACCGCGTCGCGCGCGCCGCGCAGCTGCTCGAGCGGGTCCTGCGGAAAGTCGCGCTTCGAGCGCTTCTTCACGACCTCCTTGTAGCGGCGGACGACCTCTTTCAGCGCGGCCTCGTCCAGCTCGGTGTCCAGCTTCGTGCCCTTCGCCTTCTTCACCGCCTCCAGCTCGTGCTCGAACGCGTCCTTCCGGATCTCCAGGACGACGTTGCCGTACATCTGGATGAAGCGGCGGTAGCTGTCGTACGCGAATCGTCCGTTCTTCGTCCGGCGCTTCAGCCCTTCGACCGCAGCGTCGTTGAGGCCGAGGTTGAGGATCGTGTCCATCATCCCGGGCATCGAGAACTTTGCGCCCGAGCGGACCGACACGAGCAGCGGGTTCTCGGTCGATCCGAGGGTCGCCTTCGCCGCCTTCTCCAGCTTCTTGAGGTTGTCGAGCATCTCCTTGTCGACGCCGGGCGGCGTCTTCCGCCCCTGCGCGTAGTAGAGCGTGCAGGCCTCCGTGGAGATGGTGAACCCGGGCGGCACCGGCAGACCCGCGTTGGTCATCTCGGCGAGGCCGGACCCTTTGCCGCCGAGGAGATCCTTCATGTTGCGATCTCCGTCCGCCTTGCCGTTGCCGAAGAAATACACGTACTTATGGGGCTTGGGGCTTCGGGCTTGGGGCTTGGGGCTACGGGACGCCGTTTTCGTTCTACGCATCAGCATTTACGACTCCTAGCGCCCGCGGCCCGCGCGAGGCGCGAAAGCCGCCGAGCGCGAGCGAGCGGGGGTGGGGCCCCGCGAGCATAAAGCAATGCAGTTTTGACCTGCTGTCTCTTTATCAGGCTAGAGCTCCGGTTGAACGACAACTTCCGAGATATCAGCCAGATTCAGTACGAGGTCGCGCAGTTCAGCCGTGAGCGTCAGCCGCGCGGTCCTGAGCCTCACATCATCCACCATGACGAAGACATCCGTGAAAAACCGGTCGACCGCGGGCCGGAGCGCCGCGATCTCGGTGAACGCGCGGCGGTAGTCGCCGGCTTCCGCCGCGTGCTCGATCACGGGGCGCTGACTGTCGAGCTCCTCGAGCAGGGCGCGCTCGGCTGGCTCCTTGAGCGCGGCGCGGTCCCCTTCGCTCCCGACCTTTGACCCCTGGCCCCTGACCGTCGATCCCTGGCCTCCGGCCTCCAGCTCCTTCGCAATGTTCTTGACCCGCTTGAAGAGCACCGCGAGCGCCTGAAAGTCGGCCGATCCGCGCGAGGCCTCGAGCGCTTCGGCCACGCGCCGCGCGCGCAGCGGCCGGACGTCCACCTGATGAGTGACCGCCCGGACGGTCTCAATCGGCAGGCCGCGTTCGCCGAGCACGTACCGCACGCGCTCGGTCATAAAGGCCGCAAGCGACGGACGCCAGTCATCATTCTCTTTTTCTTTGCGCTGGGGCCCCACCACCCCCGGCGCGCTCGCCGCGCTGTTTCGGTCACCCTCACTCGCCGCGCGAGCGATGAGCTCGCCGAGCGAGGCCGCGACGTCAAGGCTGGTCAGCTCCGGCAGGTCGATCAGAATCTTGACGACCGCCTGCGCATTCCGGCGGAGTCCGAATGGATCGCGCGATCCGGTCGGGCGCTCACCGGCGGCGAAAAGCGAGACGATCGTGTCGAGCTTGTCGGCGAGGGCGACCGCGGCCCATGCGACCGAGGCCGTCCCAAGGTCCGCGCGGGTCGGCGGCGCGTCCCGCTCGACACCGATCGGAAGGTACTGATAGTAGATGGCCTTCCAGACCGCTTCGGGCTGCCCCGCCTCCTTCGCGTAGAGGCCGCCCATCATCCCCTGCAGCTCGGTGAACTCGCGGACCATGTCGGTCGTGAGGTCCGCTTTCGCGAGCCGCGCGGCGATCGCCGCGTGCTCCGCTTCATCGGGGCGCTTCAGCACGTCGCCGGCGATCCAGCGCGCCAGCGCCTCGACGCGGCGGGTCTTGTCCCGATAGCTGCCCGCCTTCTTATGAAAGACGACGGTGTCCAGCCGGTCGAGGCGATCGTCGAGGCGCGTCTTGCGGTCGGCGTCCCAGAAAAACCGCGCGTCGCGGAGACGCGCCGTCAGCACGCGCTCCGAGTTGGTCGCGATCGCCCGGCCGCCGTCCTGCGGATCGGCGTTGGTCACCGCCAGGAACGCCGGCTTGAGTTTTCCCTGCTCATCCACCACCGGAAAGTAGTGCTGGTGGTGGATCATCGTCGTCGTCAGCACTTCCTCTGGAAGCGCGAGAAACGCAGGGTCGTACGTCCCGGCGACGACCGACGGGTACTCGACGAGATCGGGGACTTCGTCGAGCAGCGCGCCATGGCCCTGTCGGACGCGGCCGCCGAGCCGCCGCGCGTGCAGCTCCAGCTCGCGGCGGATGCGATCGCGCCGCTCGTCGCGGTCGAGCATCACGAAATGCTCGGCGAGCTTCGCGCGGTACTCGTCGAAGTGGCGAACCTTGATCGATCGTCCCGGCCGGCCGCTCGTCGCGAGGAAGCGATGGCCGTAGGTGACCGCTTCGGAGTCCACATCCACGACGGCGGCGCCGCGCGCGAGCGCCGTGCGGCCGATCGTGAACGGGACGACGCGGCCGCCGTAGAGAAACAGAAGCCAGCGAATCGGCCGGCCAAAGACAAGCTCGCCGCGGCCGTCAGAGAGCTCCGCGTCCCAGCGCATCGCCTTCGGGAAGGTCACGTCGCGCAGGACGCCGGCGAGCACGTCGGCGAGGACGTCCACCGCCGCACGGCCGCGCTGCCGTCTGGAGTACGCGAGGTACTCCCCC
>JBOGJB010000523.1:0-6062 GCA_050745085.1 Vicinamibacterales bacterium | reverse complement strand
GCGCGGTACGTCCGGGACGGGCGACCGGCGCTGGTGCGCCGGTCTCAAGATCGGCGCCTCAAAAAAGATTCTCCCTGGCTCTTCGTCAACGCGCGTGGCGGGAGGGCGCTGACGCGGGTCGGGTTCTGGAAGATCCTCAAAGCCTATGGGCGGCGGGCGGGGCTCGCACGCGGGCTCAGCCCGCACGTCCTGCGGCACTCGTTCGCGACGCATCTGCTCGAGCGCGGCGCCGACCTGCGCGCGATCCAGATGATGCTGGGACACGCGGACCTCTCGACGACGCAGATCTACACGCACGTGCTCGAAGCGCGGCTGCGCAGCGTGTACGACAAGTTCCATCCGCGCGCCTAGGATGATATGGCGGCTGCGCTGCAGATCACGGAGCGGACGTCGGGAGACGTTACCATTCTCGACCTCAAGGGACGCGTCGTCCTCGGCGAGGGGGACGACCCCTTCCGCCGGCACATCGAGTCGCTCGTCAAGCAGGGACGCTTGAAGATCGTCCTCAATCTTCGCGAGGTGACTTATATCGACAGCGCGGGGGTCGGCGTGATGGTGGGGAAGCTCGTTTCGGTGCGGAAGCTGGGCGGGGACGTCCGGCTGCTCCACCTCGTGCAGCGCAACCTGCGCGTGATGACGATCACGAAGCTCGTGACGGTCTTCGAGACGTTCGAGGCCGAGGAGCAGGCGGTCCGGAGTTTCGAGACCGACGGGTAACCCGCGTTTCGTTGACCCACCCGCGCGGGCTCTGTTAGAGTTAGCTGTTTGTCCGTCTTCAAGGAGCGCGCGATGGGCCGTACCGGCCGTCATTTGTTCACATCCGAGTCCGTCACCGAAGGTCACCCCGACAAGATCGCCGATCAGATTTCCGACGCCATCCTCGACGCTATCCTCGCGCAGGATCCCGTCGGCCGCGTCGCGTGCGAGACGCTGGTCACCACGGGCCTCGCGATCGTCGCCGGCGAGATCACCACGAGCTGCTACGTCGACTTCCCCGAGATCGTCCGCGAGACCATCAAGGACGTCGGCTACACGCGCGCGAAGTACGGCTTCGACTACGAGACCTGCGCGGTCCTCTCGTCGATTCACGGCCAGTCCCCGGACATTGCCATGGGGGTCGACCCGGGCGGCGCCGGCGATCAGGGGCTGATGTTCGGTTATGCCTGCACCGAGACCGAGGAGCTGATGCCGCTCCCGATCATGCTCGCGCACAAGCTGTGCCGCGGGTTGTCCTGCGCCCGGCGCGACGGCGTTCTCGAGTACCTGCGGCCGGACGGCAAGTCGCAGGTGACCGTCGAGTACGAGGGCACGGAGCCGGTGCGCGTCCACACCGTCGTCGTCTCGAGCCAGCACAGCCCGGCGGTCTCGAACGACACGATGCGCGAGGACATCATCGAGAAGATCGTCAGCCGCGTCGTCCCGCAGGAGATGATCGACCGGAACACGAAGTTCTACATCAACCCGACCGGCCGGTTCGTCATCGGCGGCCCGCAGGGTGACGCCGGCGTGACCGGCCGTAAGATCATCGTCGACACCTACGGCGGCGCGGCGCCGCACGGCGGCGGCGCGTTCTCGGGCAAGGATCCCACGAAGGTTGACCGCTCGGCCTGCTACATGGCGCGGTACATCGCCAAGAACTGCGTCGCGGCAGGGCTCGCCGACCGGGTCCTCGTACAGCTCGCGTACGCCATCGGCGTGGCGGAGCCCGTCTCGGTGCTCGTCGACACCCACGGCACCGGGCGCGTGAGCGACGACAAGATGAGCGACCTCGTGCGCTCGCACTTCAAGCTGACGCCGCGCGGGATCATGGAGACGCTGGATCTGCGCCGGCCCATCTACAGGAAGACCGCGGCGTTCGGGCACTTCGGCCGCACCGAGCCGGAGTTCACGTGGGAGCGTACCGACAAGGCCAACGCCCTCCGCGCCGACGCCGGGCTTTAGTTCGTCTGGGCGCGGCGGCCCTCGCGGTCGCCGCGGCCGTCCTGGTCCTCCTTCCCCCCGCGCGCATGGCGCTGCCCGTCGGGACTCGCGACCCGCGCGTAGTGGCGGGCGCGCTGCACGTGCACACGACCCGCTCAGATGGCGGCGGAACGCCGGCCGCCATCGCCGCCGCGGCCTCGATGGCCGGTCTCAACTTCATCGTCCTGACGGACCACGGAGATGGGACGCGCACGCCCGACCCCCCGGCCTGGCGCGAGGGCGTGCTCGTCCTCGATGGCGTCGAGATCAGCACCGCCGGCGGGCACTACATCGCGATGGGCATGACGCCGTCGGCGTATCCCCTCGCCGGAGAGGCGCGTGACGTCGCGGAGGATGTCGCGCGGCTGGGAGGCCTCGGGATCATCGCGCACCCGGCGTCGCCGAAGCCGGAGCTGGCGTGGACCGATTGGGCCGCACCGTTCGACGGCGCGGAGTGGCTGAGCGCGGACGCCGAATGGCGCGACGAGCGCTGGACGACGCTGGGGCGCGCGGCTGTGACCTACCTGTTCAGACCCGGGCCATCGGTGGCGCGAGTATTCGATCGTCCCGCCGCGCTGCTCGCGCGGCTCGATGAGCGGGCCCGCGATCGCCCCGTGCTCCTGGTCGCCGGAACCGACGCGCACGGCGGGATCGGCGGGGAAGGGGCGCGTCGTCTCCCGGTCCCTTCGTACGAGAGTGCGTTCCGGACCCTGTCCGTGCGGGTGACGCTGCGCGGCGCGCTTCGCGGCGATCCTGAACGAGACGCAGCGCTGGTCCTTGATGCGCTTCGCGCGCGGAGGGCGTACACCTCGATTGACGCTCTCGCCGGACCGGCGCGGCTGACGTTCACGGCGCAGGCCGGGCGCGCGCGGGTAGAGATGGGAGGGCGGCTTCCATCGGGTACCCCGGTGACACTCCGCGTCCGCGCGAACGGGCCGCCGAGTTCCATGATCATGCTGCTTCGCGACGGTCAGCCGGTCGCGAGCGGCCCCGTGCCGTCGCTCGACTACGTGAGCGATGGCGCCCTCGGCGTGTACCGCGTCGAGGTGCAGATTCCGGGTGCGCCTGGCGATCCGCCCGTGCCCTGGATTCTGAGCAACGCGATCGCCGTGGGTCCCGAGCCCGAACCGCCCGCCGCCGATGAACCGCGGGTGAATCCGCGCGTCGTCCTCTTCGAGCTGGGAGATCGCTCGAGGTGGATGGCGGAGCGCGATCCGACGTCGCATGCGGAGATCTCTACAGCGCGCGGGGAAGGGCCGCTCGAGCTCAGCTACACGCTGGGTCTGAACGAGAGCGCCAGCCCGTTTGCCGCGGTTGTTCGCGAGCTGCCCGCGGGGCTCGCGGCGTGCGAAGCGCTGGCGTTCTCGTTGAGCGGCTCGCGTGACATGCGGGTGTCGGTGCAGGTGCGGGAACCGGGCGGCGACCGGCCGTCGGAGGGGAGACGCTGGCGACGGTCGGTGTTCGTGCCGGCGGGGGGACGGACCATGGTCGTGCGGTTCGCGGAGCTCGCTCCTGTGGCGGGGGCCGGGCGGGCACGGCCGGATGCGGCGGCGGTGCGGTCGCTGCTGCTGGTAGTGGATACGCTGAACGCTCGAGCAGGGGACCGGGGAGTGTTGCGAGTGCACCGCGCCGGCTGCCTGTGAGCGCGTGCTATAGTGCACTAACACACTAGTCGCCTAGTGGCCTAGTGCGCTAGTTGGTCGATGCGCCGCCGCGCTTGGAAGGGGTAATCCACGATGTTCGAACTGAACCTCGACGACCCGCGACCCATCTACCGCCAGATCGCCGACGAAGTGCAGCGCACAATCATGGTCGGGATCCTGAAACCGGACGATACCCTGCCAGCAGGGCGTCAGTTGGCCGCCATGCTCAAGGTCAACCCAAACACAATCCAGCACGCCTACCGGCAGCTCGAACGGGAAGGCGCGGTCTACGTCCGGCGGGGCAGGGGCACCTTCGTGGCGAGGGGCGCGGTCATCCCCTCGGGGCACGACCGGCGGCGGCAGTCCATCCTGGCGCGCCAGGTGGCCGAACGCGCGCTACGCGACGCCTTCCGCCACGGCCTCGTCGCGTCGGAGCTCGTCGAGGCCATTCGCGACATCGCGCCGAAGATCGAGACTTAGGTCCGCACGGTCAGCAGCAGGTACGCGGCGCCCGCGCCGAACAGCAGGTTCGCGCCCCAGGCAGCGAGCAGCGGCGGGAGCAGACCGGCGCTCCCGACCGCGCCGAACGCGCTCATCAGCATCCAGTACGTCAGCGCCAGGACGATCCCGAGCCCGATGCCATAGACGGCGCCGCCCCGTCCGGTCGCGGCGGCGAACGGGATCGCGATGAGCGTCATCACGACCGTCACGAACGGAAACGCAATCTTTCGTTCGAGGGCGACCGCCATCGGGACGGCGTTCAGCCCGCTGGCGCGCAGCTCCGCCACGAACGCGCGCAACTCCGACGCGGTCATGAACCGCTCGTCGGGCCGCTCGGTCTCGAAGTACTCCGGCGGCTCCATGACGAGCGCCCGCTCGTCGAACCGCTCCCACGCGGGCGGAGCGCCGACGGAGCGAAACGACGCCACCCACCCGTCCCTGGCCACCCACCGTCCCTGCGCCGGCCGATGGTTGGCCCGGGAGGCGAACGCATGCCGCGCCAGCCGCCACGCCTCTCGATCGAACTCGTACACGGACAGCTGCGACAACTCGTCGCGCTCCGCGTCGAAGAACGCGTAGTGGTACAGGGCCCCTTCACGCCCGGCGAGCCATCGGCGGTTGGGCAGGTTGAACGTGCGTGGAGTGCGGCCGCGGATTTCGTCGTTGAGCGCCTCGGCCCGGCGGTTGGCGCGCGCGAGCAGGTTCTCCTCGAGCAGGAACAGCGCCGCGCTCGCGAGCAGCGCCACCACGAGCAGGGGAGCCGCCGCCCGGTACAGGCTGATCCCGCAGGCCTTCATGACGGTCAGCTCGCTCGTCCGGGCGAGGATCCCGACGACCACGAGCGACGCCACCAGAACCGACAGCGGAATGACGAAGTAGATGAACTGCGGCGATGCGAACCAGAAATACTCCAGCAGCATCGCCGGCGTCGCCTGTCCCTTGAACAGCTTGTCCGACAGGTCGACGAACGTGGCGATGTAGAAGAGCCCGAGCAGGCCCGCGAAGGCGAGCGCCATGATGCGGAGGGCGAGCGAGCTGATGTAGCGGTCGAGAATCGTGGGGCGCGGGTACCAGAAACGAGGGATGCGGACGACGAGGACGACCCGGTCGCGCGGCGGCCCGGCCACGGTCGCGGGGGGTGCTCCAGGCGCCGGCGTGTCCGCCTGCCGCCATCGGACGAGGCGGGGGAGCGGGATATGGATTGGGAATGTCCCCTCGGCCCATTGCGCGCGCCAGACGAGCGCGGCGAGCGCGACCGGCGTCAGCAGCAGATTCGGCATCCACCGCGCGAGCACCGCCGGCAGCAGGTGACCCTTGGTCAGCCCCTCAGCCAGATACATCAGGACGTAGTAGATGAACACGACTCCCAGCCCGATGGCGAAGCCCGCCAGCCGGCCGTCCCTCCGCGCCGTGACGCCGAGCGCCAGCCCCAGCAGCCCGAAGACGAGGCACGCCGCCGGGATCGAGAACTTCTGCTGGATGAACATGATCTCGTTGTGGGGTGACAGCCCTTGGGATTCCTTGAGGCGCCGCTGCTCCTGCAGCTCGGCGACGGTGAGCTCGCTGATCCCCTTCGGCGGGCCCGCGGCGGGAAAGACCGTGCTCGGATCCAGCCCGATAATCAGCGGATCCTCGCGGAACGCAAACAGGTCGTACTCTCCGGCCTTGAGGCCCGGGCTGTAGCGGATGCCGTCCTCGAGGATCAGATCGACGCGGCGGGCGGCCCGCTCGAGCACCAGCCGCCCGCGCTCGGCGAGAAAGATCACCGGCCGGGCGCTGGACGTGTCCGCGAGGAAGACCTCCTTCCAGCCGGGTTGCGGGGCCGCCTCGTCCTGAACGTACAGCACGCGACCGGGAAAGTCCTCGAAGAAGACGCGCGGCCGGACGTCGTGCTCGGCTTTAGCGGCGATGATGTCGTAGGTAATCTCCCGGAACGTCTGGTTCGCGTCCGGGATCGCG
>JBOGJB010000522.1:0-8156 GCA_050745085.1 Vicinamibacterales bacterium | reverse complement strand
GACGCAGTCGAGCGCCGATTCGACGATGGCCGCTTTCCTGGCTTCGCTCCGCTCGAGCGCGCGCTCCGACTCTCGACGAGCCGTGAGGTCATGAACGACCAGGAGCGCCGCCGGCCGGCCGCCGAAGTCGACGGGCTGCGAAACGGTGTCGACCTCGATGACGCGTCCGTCCCGCAGCCGATGGCGCCCGGCATCTCCGTCCGTGCTGATGTCGTCGAGACGCATTCGCAGGAACTCGTCCCGCGAATAGCCATAGTGAGCGACGGCGGCATCATTGACCTCGAGGAACGCGCGCGACTCCCGGTCGTACAGCCACATCGGCAGCGGGTTGCCTGCGAAGAGCAGCCGGAATTCGTCGGCGCTCGAGAGCGCGCCCGGCGTCACGGTCGACCCGTCGGGTCCTGCCGCGCCACCCAGCGGCGGATGTCGGCCGCCGGGCCTGGTTTCGCGATGAAGTTGCCCTGCGCGGCGTCGCACCCGAGCTCCAGCAGGCGGTCCCGCGCCTCGGCAGATTCGACCCCCTCGGCCACCACGGTCAGGCCGAGGTTATGGGCGAGATCGATCGTCGACCGGACGATGGCGTCGTCGCCGGACATGAGTCCGCTCACGAATGACCGGTCGATCTTCAGGCGGTCGACGGGCAGCCGGCGCAGGTAGCTGAGCGAGGAATAGCCGATCCCGAAGTCGTCTATCGCGAGCTTCACGCCCATCTCGTGCAGGCGTGACAAACAGGTCATCGACCGCGTCGTGTCGGACAGCACGAAGTTCTCGGTAATCTCGAAGACGATCGCTGATGGCGACGCCTGACGGCGCCGAAGCACGTCGGCGACCTGATCCGGAAAACCCGGATCCCGCAGGCTTCGCGGCGAAAGGTTGACGGCAACCGGGATCGACGGTCCGGCATCCGTTGCGGACCACTCCGCCAGCGCCTTGTCGAGGAGCACCAGCGTCAGCGGTTCTATCAAGCCGGTCTGCTCGGCGAGCTCGATGAACTCCCCCGGCGGCAGGCGTCCCTGGCGCGGATGGTCCCATCGCGCCAGCGCCTCGACCGACCAGACCGCGCCTGACTGGAGGCTGACGATCGGCTGGTAGTCGAACGAGAACTGGCCGGATGCGATGCCGTCTCTGAGCTCGGTCATCAGCGTGAGCCGCCGATGCGCGTGCCGATCGCGATCGGGCGCGTAGCACGCGTAGCCCAGGCTGCCGCCCTTGGCCACGTACATCGCGATGTCGGCCTTCTGCAAGAGGACGTCGGCGTCCGACCCGTGTTCCGGAAACCACGTGATCCCTATGCTGCCCCGGAGCTCGAGCGGACGACCGTCGAGCACAAAGGGTCGGCCCAACGCTCGCAGAATCTCGCGGGCTGCGAGCGCCGCCCCGTCGCTGTCGGTCCGCGGCAGCACGAACGCGAACTCGTCGCCGCCAAGCCGCGCGACCGTGTCTCCATCGCGCAGGAGGGCCCGGAGCCGCGCGGCGAGCTCCTGGAGGACGCGGTCGCCCACCTGGTGGCCGAGCGAGTCATTGATCGCTTTGAACCCGTCCAGATCGAGAATCAGCAGGCCGAGCGGCGCGCCCGCCTGCTCGGCGGCCAGAATGGCCTGTTCGAGGCGATCGTGGAGCAGGACGCGATTCGGCAGATCCGTCAGGGGGTCGTGATACGCGAGGTGCACGAGCCGGGCTTCGGCCTGTTTGCGGGACAGGCGGCTCGCCGCTTCGCGCAGCTCGCGTTCAACGGCCGGCACTAGGCGTTTGAGGCTGCCTTTCATGATGTAGTCGTGCGCCCCGGTCCGCATGGCGCCGACGGCCACATCCTCTCCAATCGTGCCGGACACGAAGATGAACGGCATCTCAGCGTCGTGCTGCCGCAGCAGCGTGAGCGCGGCCGTGCCGCTGAACCGCGGCATCGTGTAGTCGGCGATGGCGATGTCCCATCGCTGCCGCTCCAGGGCGGCCGTCAGCCCCTCGGGCGTGTCGACACGCTCCGAGGTCACGTCGTAGCCGGCACGTGCCAATTCGCGCACGAGCAGCGCGGTATCGTCTTCCGAGTCTTCGATCAGCAGCAGCCGAAGTCGGGTCATATCAGTACGCGCCCAGACCACCACGATCGACGCTTTCGTGCCCCGAGTCGTCGTTCAAGAAGACGACGCCAAGACTGCAATCGCGCGCGCTCGTGTAGTGAATCTAGACGCCTTCGAGGGAGCATGATCGAGCAGAGCATAATCTCTGCCCGGGGGGAGCGTCGAGAGAATAACAAAAGTGCAACCCGTTGCATATCCTCTATATAGGGTGGTACGAGGCTTTAGCCTCGTCCCGGCCCCGCCGGGTTGCCGCGGCGGGGCACCCGCGGTACTCTTGCCGGCTCGAGGAGGAAAGTCATGCGAAAAGCCGTCGCCGTTCTGGTCTGTATGTTCGTAACCGGGGTGCTGGCCTCGCAAACCAAGACCGATTCCGGGTTGATGAAGCGCGCGAATGAGTTCTCGGCCGCCGTCAAGGCGAAGGATGCGGCCAAAGTGGCGTCGCTCTATACGGAGGAGGCGGTCATCATGCCGCCGAACGAGGCGATGGTGAAAGGGCGGCAGAACATCCAGGCGTTCATGCAGCGTCAGTTCGACGGCGGTGTTCAAGAGGTGACCTTCTCGCATCTCGAGTCGGCGACCTCCGGCGCCACCGGCTACGCGGCTGGCACCTACTTCCTGTCCTTCAAGTCGAAGGACGGTCAGGCCGGAACGGATAACGGGAAGTACATGGAGATCTGGAAGCGGGTCGGCGGGGAGTGGAAGATCGCCTACGACATCTTCAACAGCGACAAGCCGCCGATGCCCTGAGGCAAAACCGGCGGCCGCAATCGTCCTGCTATTGCCGCGGTTTGCTTTGCTCAAGGAATGGGCATACGCAGGCGCGGCTTTCACGTGGATGATGGCCGTCGTCGCCCACTACACCGCGGGGGATGGCGCGCAAGTATGGAGCATCGCCTGGTGCTGCTGGCCCTTCTGATCGTCTCTTATGCGACGAGACCTGCCAGCCGGCGTCTAGCGCTTTCGGCGATGTCTGCCTGAAGATACTTCAACCCGCTGCTGGTCGCGCGCACTGCGGTAAGCGTCGCGTCCAGCGGCATCCGCTCTTGCATGACCGACAACGAACCCCGCGGCGCGCTGCTGAGGAGGTTCGGCCCGCTGCAGGCGACGGCGCTCAACATGTCGAACATGATTGGCGTCGGCCCCTTCATCACGATTCCGCTTCTGATGTCGGCGCTCGGCGGGCCGCAGGCGATGCTCGGCTGGCTCGTCGCGGCGCTCATCGTCATTCCGGATGGCCTCGTGTGGAGCGAGCTGGGCGCCGCCATGCCGGGATCGGGCGGAAGCTACGTCTATCTGCGCGAAGGGTTCGGCCGCGAGACGTACGGCCGGCTCATGGCGTTTCTCTTCATCTGGCAATTCATCCTGAGCGGCCCCCTCGAGATCGCGTCCGGGTACATCGGGTTTGCGAACTACGTGGGGTACGTGTGGCAAGGGATGGCGCCGGTCGCCGGCATGATGGTTGCCGCAGGCGTCGGCCTGCTCAACATCGCGCTGCTGTATCGGCGCATCACCTCGATCGGCGCGCTCACGGTGACGCTGTGGGCCGGCACGCTGGTCACGACGGCGGCCGTCATCGGGACCGGCGCGATGCATTTCGATCCGGCGGTCGCGTTCGATTTCCCGCCGGGCGCATTTCAGTTCTCCATCGGCTTCCTGCTCGGTCTCGGAGCGGCGGCGCGCGTCGGCGTGTACGACTACCTCGGCTACTACGACATCTGCTATATCGGCGACGAGGTGAAGGATCCGGGCCGGACCATCCCCCGATCGATCATCATCAGCATTCTCGCGGTGGCGATCATTTACGTCGCGATCAACCTGTCTGTCGTCGGCGTCGTGCCCTGGCGGGAGTTCGTGCCGGCGGACGCGCACCCGAGCTCCGCATTCGTCGTGTCGAGCTTCATGGAACGCATCTACGGCTCGCGGATCGCGACGGCGTTCACGGCGCTCATTCTCTGGACGGCGTTCGGATCGGTGTTCGCGCTGCTCCTCGGCTATTCCCGCATTCCGTACGCGGCGGCGCGCGACGGCTATTTCTTCGAGGTGTTCGGGCGCGTCCATCCGGCCAAGCGCTTCCCGCACGTCTCGCTCGTCGTGATCGGCCTCATCGCGATCGCGTGCAGCTTTCTCTCGCTGGGGATCGTCATCGACGCGCTCATCACGACGAGGATTCTGGTCCAGTTCATCGGCCAGATCTTCGCCGTCATCCTGCTGCGGCGCCTGCGGCCCGACATGCCGCGGCCGTTCCGGATCTGGCTCTACCCGGTGCCGGCCCTCGTCGCGCTCGTCGGGTGGATCTTCGTCTTCATCACGTCGGATTGGCGCGTAATCGCGCTGGGCCTGGGCACATTGGCCGCCGGCGTGCTGTGCTTTCTCGGCTGGTCCTGGCGGAGCGCGCGATGGCCGTTTGCGCCCGCCGCAGCGTGAGGGGGTCCTGACCCGCATGAGCCCACGAGTCGGACCCGAAGGCCGCCCCACTCCCGTTGACAATCGAGCGGTCAACCTGGTGCTCGAGGCAACCATCGGTAGCTGAGATGCATCCAAGACGCATCATGAAGTGGATAACCCGACCTGCGCTGCTCGAAGACTCGGTGCGTGATATCCGCTATGGCTTTCGCGTGCTGCGACGGGCGCCTGGCTTTACCGCAGCGGCGCTGGTGACGCTGGCCCTCGGCATCGGCGCGACCTCTGCGATCTTCAGCGTGGTGCGCACGGTGATGCTGGAGCCCCTGCCGTACCGTGAGCCCGACCGGATCGTGGCGGTGTGGGAGACCACCCGCGGCGGCACCCAGCGGAACGTGATCGCCCCGTCCAACTTCGTCGAGTGGCGCGAGCGCACTCGAACGCTCGATCATCTGGGCATGGTGGGACCGAGCTCCGTGGCCATGGTCCTCAACGGCCAGCCTCTCGAGATTGCCGGGCTCACCGTCTCGTCCGACGTCTTTCGCGCGCTGGGGGTCCAGCCGGCGCTCGGCCGCGCCTACACGGCCGAGGAAGACCTCGGGAACGCGGTCATCGTGCTGAGCCACGAATTCTGGCAAGGACGCCTAGGCGGCCGCCGGGACGTGCTCGACCTGACGCTCACGACGGAGGACGGGCCCCGGACGGTCATCGGCGTCATGCCTCCCCGCTTCACGGTCGTCGGTCAAAACGCCGATTTCCTGATTCCATACGGTCAGACGGTGGAGCAGCTCCGCGCGGTGCGCGGCCGCGGCAGTTCGTACGCCATCGCGCGCCTGCGCGAGGGTGTCTCGTTCGAGCGGGCGTACAGCGAAATGCGGAGCATCTACGCCGAGCTCGAGAAAGAGGAGCCGCAGCGCAATGCCCGCCGGACGGTGATGCTCTTTCCGGTGCAGGAACAGATGGTCGGGGAGGTCCGGCCGGCGCTCGTCGCGCTGGTGGGCGCTGTGGCGCTCGTGCTGCTCGTGGCCTGCGTCAACGTCGCGAATCTGCTGCTGGCGCGGAGCGCCGCGCGCGAGCGCGAGGTCGGCATGCGAGCGGCGCTTGGCGCGGGACGCGGGCGGCTGGTGCGCCAGATGCTCACCGAAAGTCTGGTGCTCGCGGCCGCCGGCGGCATCGTGGGGGTGGGGGTCGCGGCGTGGTGTCATCGCGGCCTGCTCGCCCTGGTTGGCGATCGCATTCCGGTTCCGCGGCTCGACCAGGTGGCGCTCGATCTGCCGGTGGTCGCGTTCACGATGGTCACCGCGCTCGGGACCGGCGTCCTCTTTGGTCTCGTTCCAGCATTCGTCTCGACGAGCCACGCGAGCGATGCGCTGCGCGAAGGCGGCCGTCACGGCGGCGGCCGCCGACTGCACCGCGTGCTCAGCACGCTCGTCGTCGCCGAAGTGGCGCTGTCGCTCGTGCTGCTGGCCGGCGCCGGTCTGTTGATGCGCAGCTTCGTCAATCTGCAGAGCAATGACCTTGGCTTCCGCACTGAAGGCGTGCTCACGGCGGCCGTGCAGCTCCCGGCCACGCGCTACGACGTTCCCCAGGCTGGCAGCTTCTTCCGCGAATCCCTGTCGCGCATTGCCGCGTTGCCCGGGGTTCAGCACGCGGCAGGAGCCTCGTGCCTGCCGATTCCGTTCGCGTGCATCGGCACGAGCTTCTGGCGCGTCGATCGGCCAAAGCTAGCGGATGGCCAGCTGCCATCCAGCCAGGTGCGGCCGATTACGCCGGGGTTCTTCAAGACGATGGGGATTCCACACGTGGCCGGACGCGACTTCTCCGAGTCCGACACCGTGGACTCGGTGCCGGTCGCGATCGTCAGCGAAGAGCTCGTGAGGCAGCAGTTCGCGGACGGAGACCCGCTGGGCCGGCGCCTTCGCGTCAACTTCGACCACGCCAACGGCAGGAACGACATGGAATGGACGATCGTCGGGGTTGTCGGCAACATCAAGTCGTCGCTGGACGGGCCCGTCCGCCAGACCATCTTCGTCCCGAGGACGCAGCGTTCCGGCCGCGGCATCACGTTCTTCGTGCGCGCCCAGCAGGATCCGCTGCTGCTCGCGACCAGCGTGACCGCGACAGTGCACGCGATGGAACCGGAGGCGCCGGTCCAGGTTCGCACGCTGGACGATGTCGTCGGCGGCACGATCGCGCGTCCACGCGCGATTTCGGTACTGCTCGGCGTGTTTGCGCTCGTGGCGCTCGCGCTCGCGGCGGTCGGTGTCTACGGCGTGATGGCGTACTCGGTGCGGGAGCGAACGCAGGAAATCGGCGTCCGCATGGCCCTCGGCGCGACAGCGGCCTCGGTGCTTCGCCTCGTGCTCGGCCAGGCGCTGCGCCTCGTCTCCATCGGCGTCGCCGCAGGGCTGATCGTGGCAGGCGTGCTCACGCGGCTGCTCGAGCGATTGTTGTACAAAGTCGAACCGCTGGATCCGTGGACGTTCGCCGTCACGGCGCTGGTCCTGCTCGTGGTCGCCACGGTCGCGTCGTACGTGCCCGCGCGCCGCGGCATGCACATCGCTCCCGTCGACGCGCTGCGGACGAATTAGGTTCTGTCGCTGCGTTTCGCCGGCATAGTGTGTCCGCCCTCGCCGACTCACCTTTCTCCTTTGCCGAGCCTGGCGCCACCACTAGAATCAGCCCCGACTTATGCCCTTGTCCGATGGCACGCGCCTCGGTTCGTACGAGATTCTCGCCGCCCTCGGGGCTGGCGGCATGGGGGAAGTGTATCGGGCGATCGACACCAGGCTCGGGCGCGACGTCGCGCTGAAAGTTCTGCCGGAGCTCTTTGCCGGCGACCCGGAGCGCATGGCGAGGTTCGCGCGAGAAGCCAAAGTCCTTGCGTCGCTCAACCACCCGCACATCGCGGCGATCTACGGGCTCGAGGATGCGGGCGGGGTTCGCGCGCTCGTCCTGGAGCTCGTCGAGGGACCGACGCTCGCGGAGGTGATCGCGATTGGGGGCGTAGCGCCAAGCAGATCGCTGCCGGGAGTCAGCGGCCCGAGCGCAAGCGAGGGCTGGCAGGCCGCGGGGGTGGGGCCCCGCGGCATTCTAATAGAAGACTCGCTGCCGATCGCGAAGCAGATCGCGGAAGCCCTCGAAGCGGCGCACGAGCAGGGGATCATCCATCGCGATCTGAAGCCCTCGAATATCAAGCTGCGACCCGACGGCACGGTAAAGGTGCTGGACTTCGGTCTCGCGAAGGCCCTGGCGCCTGCGGCGGTGACGGGCGCGGACGCGACGGCTTCACCAACGGTTACGAGCCCGGCGATGACGCAGATGGGCATGATCATTGGCACCGCCGCATACATGAGTCCCGAGCAGGCGAAGGGACGCCAGGCTGACAAGCGGAGCGACGTGTGGGCGTTCGGCGCCGTGCTCTACGAGATGCTGTCGGGCCAGCGCGCGTTCAATGGCGACGATGTTTCCGACACGCTCGCGGCGGTCTTGCGCCAGGACATCGACTGGACGGCGCTCCCCGCGCCGACGCCCGCGTCGGTGCGGCGTCTGATGGCGCGGTGTCTCGATCGGGACGTCAGGCGGCGGCTGCGCGACATCGGTGAAGCGCGGATCGTGCTGGACGATCCGGCCGCGCTCGCAACAGGGCACGCGGGGGGCGTGCCCGCCCTCGTGCCG
>JBOGJB010000521.1:0-2594 GCA_050745085.1 Vicinamibacterales bacterium | reverse complement strand
GGCATAGACGGGCCAGCGATCCGGAAAGAGGTAATCCTTGCCCCCGATCGCCGCGAGCCACACCGCATCCATGCGGACGAGACGTGCGGCGAGCGGGCCCGCGGCCAGCGCCCAGACGGCGATCGCCGCCCCGGCGGCCGCGAGTGCCTCCAGCGGGACCCGCGCCTTCCGATCCGACAGGATCGCGGCCACGCCAATCCAGATGAGAAACCAGAGCGCGGTCGTGGGATGGATCGCGGCGGAGAGGGCGACGAGCGCGAGCGCGCGCCACGTGCGGCCGCGAAGAAACCACGCGAGCGCGAGGACACCCGCGGCGAACACAATCAGCCGCGGATGAAAGTATCCTTCGAGCGTGTTGACGCCGGCACGCGAGATGCCGTGCCTGAGCGTCAGCGCCGCGGCGAGCGCCGTCGCGGTCCAGACGGATCCGTTCAGCGCCTTGCCGAACTCGAACGCGGCCGCGCAGAGCAGCAGCAGACCGGCGATGTAGCCGACGAGCAGCACGATGGGGAAGTCGAGCGACAGCGGGGCGCCGCCCTTCGACCGGCCCAGGGCGGCCCGAGCGAGTCGAGGGGCGCGCGCGGCGGCCGCCAGCAACTCGTCGGCAGCCGTCAACCGGGCCTGCGCGTCGAGGAGCGGCGCGTCGCGAGGAAAGAGTGTCGGATCGGCAGCGCGTGCGGCGGCCGGAAGGTAGAACGACTGGTCAGACGCCCCGTACCGGTACCCCGCGGAGTTGGAGACCGCGAGCAGCACGAAGAGCGCGGCGCCGGCGGCGGCCAGAGCCGGCTTCACATGGCTTCGTCCGCCGTCGGCCCGTACATCATCGGCAGCGGGACGTCGCGGAGGCGCAGGTAGACGCTGAGCTGCCCGCGGTGATGGATCGTGTGGTTCATCACGAAGCTGCGCAGCACGGCGACCTTCGGCATCGTGAAGACGACTCTGCCGCCCGCCTTGAACGTCCACGGTGTCAGCAGCTCGCCATCGGTCTTCGACGCCATCTTCGCGCGCGCGGACGAGACGTTCTTGTCGAACCTCTCGAGCACCTGTGCGCGGCCGGCCGGCAGACCGGGCCGTGCGTCCGCCGGCAAGGCATCCATGTCGAAGAAGTCTTTGTCGAGCGTCCAATCGACCCAGGTCGGGATGTTCGCGAGGTGCGCGGCGAGCGCGCCGAGGCTGGACGACTTCTCGTGCGGTTTCCAGGTGAAGTCCTGCTCGGGCACGCGCTCCAGGAGCTTCCGCGTGACGCTCATCTCATGGTCGTACTCGGGGAGCAGGCTGTCGATGATGGGCACGACGGGGAGATTCTAGCTTAAGTACGAAGTACGAAGGACGAAGGCTGAAGTAAAACCGCTGACTGCGCTCGCCTCGCCTCGCTCGCTGCTGTTTGCAGAATCTGCAAGCTCCCCCCTTCCCGTCGTCTCACTCCCTTGAACATAGACAAGCGTCTATATATACTGAACGCCCCATGGCCGATCCCCGCCTCCCTGATGCCGAGCTCGACGTGCTCGCCGAGCTGCACCGGCGCCGCGCCGCCACCGCGCGTGAGCTGCGCGAGGCGCTCGGCGGATATCGCCCGATGGCGCACGGCTCCATCGTGACGCTTCTCTCCAGGCTCGAGAAAAAGGGGCTCGTGACGCGGCGCAAGGGACCCGTCGGCAAGGCGTTCATCTTCGAGCCGTCGCGGCGGCATTCGGCGACGTTCCGACCCGTGCTGAAGAAGCTCGTCCAGCGGGTGTTCGGCGGCGACAGCGTGGCGCTCGTGGCGTCGCTCTTCGAGACCAAGCCGCCGACGCCGCGCGAGCTGGAGGAGCTGCAGCGGCTGGTCGCTGACCTGAGGGCGAAAAAGCGATGATGCTCTGGTGGGGGATCGTACCGGAGATGGCGTGGCAGGCCGCGCTCGTTGCCGGCCTCGTCTGGATCATCCTTCGCGCCGGATCGCGCTGGCCGGCGCCGCTCAGGCACGGCCTGCTGCTCGTCGCGCTGGTCAAGTTCATCGTCCCGCCGCTGGTCACGTCGCCGTTCAGCCTGCAAGCCGTCGCCGGGCTCGGGCCGTCGGCGCAGACGGTCGCCGCTCCGGGTGCCGGGGAGACGGCAATCGTCCCGCCCTGGTGGGTGACGACCGCGCCGGCTGTCCATGCGATCGGAACCGCGCTCGTCATCGCGGCGATGACCGCCGGCCACGCGCGACTCGTCCGCCTGCGCCGCCGCTCGCGCCTCGTGTGCGACGGGCGGCTCGCGTCGCGGCGTGATGCGGTCGTCGATCGGCTCGGTATGACGCGGCGGCCGGTCCTGCTCCTGTCGGACGAGGTCGAGTCGCCAATCGCCTGTGGCCTTCGGCGGCCCGCGATCGTGCTGCCGGCGTCGCTCGCGGCGTCGCTGTCCACGGAGGAGCTCGACGCCGTCATCGCGCACGAAGCGGGGCATCACCGCCGCCACGACGTGCAGGTCGCGGCGCTGCGCGCTCTCGTGTGCGCGCTGTGGTGGTGGCACCCGCTTGCGTGGATCACGGCACGCGCGATCCGGCACGCCCAGGAAGACGCCTGCGACGATCTCGTCGTCTCCACCGGGATCGTGAGCGCAGATCGGTATTGCGA
>JBOGJB010000520.1:0-1913 GCA_050745085.1 Vicinamibacterales bacterium | reverse complement strand
GGACTATGACGACGAGCGGGCCATCGGAACCGGCGGGCGCCGCGACGCGATCGGGACGCAGGCGTACCGCTCAGGCTTCGACCGCGGGCTGCTGGACGGACGCCAGGCCGGGCGCGAGGAGCGGCAGAACAACCGCGCGTGGGATCTCGAGGGTCAGCGCGAGCTGGAGCAGGCGAACGCCGGCTACCAGAACTCGATGGGACGCCTCGATCATTACCAGGCCGGCTACCGCGCGGGGTTCCGGCAGGGATACCGTCAGGGATTTGGACCGCGGTAGCGTCAGGGGTACAACCGCTCGATTCGCCACCCCGCGCCATCGCGGACATATAGCACGCGATCGTGAAGACGGTCCGGGCGGCCGTACCAGAACTCGACGCGATCGGGCCGAAGCCGGAAGCCTCCCCAGAACGCTGGCCGCGGCACCGGTCCGTCGCCGAATCGCGTTTCGGTCTCTCTGAACTTCGCCTCCAGCGTCTCGCGCGACGCCAGCTTCGCGCTTTGATCCGACGCCCACGCCCCGAGCTGGCTTCCGCGCGGCCGGGTCGCGAAGTAGGCGTCCGACTCCTCGCCGCTCAGCCGCTCGATCGATCCCTCCGCCCTGATCTGCTCGTCCAGCGTCGGCCAATAGAAACACAGCGCCGCGTGCGGGTTCTCCGTCAACTCGCGGCCCTTCCGGCTGTCGTAGTTAGTGTGGAAGACGAAGCCGCGCGCGTCGAGGCCGCGCACGAGCACGATGCGCGCCGACGGACGGCCGGCGGCGTCGCTCGTCGCGAGCGTCGCGGGCGCGGTGTCCACCTGGTGGGCGCGGGCGCGCTCCGCCGCGGCGAGGAACTCGGTAATGGCGTCGGCGCTGGCCATGCGCTATCTTAAGCCGCAGATGAACGCAGATACACGCAGATTTGGCGCGGATGCCGCCCGCGCAATCGCCATGATCGGCGTACTCGTCGTCCTCGGGATGCTCTTCTGGGCTCGGGCGTGGGTGGGGCTCAACGCGCAGGAGCAGGGAGCCGAGGCCGGGCTCGTCGGGAAGGCGAAGGCGATCCACGACCGCGTCATCGCGCTCGACACGCACAACGACATCAACCCGGCGAACTTCACGCGCCAGAAGAACTACACGCAGCGGCTGGACACGCAGGTGAACCTGCCCAAGATGAAAGACGGCGGGCTCGACGCATCCTTCCTCATCGTCTACGTCGGACAAGGCGAGCTGGCGCCGGAGGCGTACGACAAGGCGTACACGGCGGCAATCGAGAAGTTCGAGGCGATCCATCGCCTGACGAAGGAGATCGCGCCGGACCAGATCGAGCTGGCGCTGACCGCCGCCGACGTCCGCCGGATCGCCGTGAAGGGAAGGAAAGTCGCGCTCATCGGCGTGGAAAACGCGTATCCGATCGGGACCGATATCCGGCGCGTGAAGGAATTCTACGACCGAGGCGGGCGCTACATGTCGCTCGCGCACAACGGGCACAGCCAGCTCGCGGACTCGAACACGGGGGAGCGCGACGGCGTGTGGCTGCACAACGGTCTGAGTGAGCTTGGCCGGCAGGCCGTCGCCGAGATGAACAAGTACGGGATCATGGTGGACCTGTCCCACCCGTCGAAGGCGGCCAACCTCCAGGCGATCGCGCTGTCGAAGGCGCCGGTCATCGCGTCGCATTCCGCGGTCCGCGCGCTGTGCAATCACAGCCGCAACATGGACGACGAGCAGCTGTTGGCGTTGAAGAAGAACGGCGGCGTCATTCAGACGGTCGCGTTCAACAGCTACGTCAGGACTCCCCCGGCAGACTCGCCGGAGCGGGCCGCGGCCATCGCGGCGCTCCGCAAAGAATTCGGCCTTCCGGAACCTGGAACCGGAAGGTCGGGCGGGCCGGGGCCGGCGGGCCCGCGCGGCGGCGGCGGGGGTCAGGGAGCGC
>JBOGJB010000519.1:0-5803 GCA_050745085.1 Vicinamibacterales bacterium | reverse complement strand
AGCCGGACGCGCGCGCCGCGGCGGCCGGCGCTCTCGACGCGCGCGCGCCTTTCGGCGCCGCGGCCGTCGAACACGGCAATCTCGTCTCCCTCGCCGAGCCGCAGAACGTGCGTCAGGTGATGCGCTTCCTCCGGCGACAGCTCGACGAACTCGCCGTCGATCGCGGGCGCAAAGAAGCGAGGCAAGGTCATTGTGGAATGTGGAGGGCTGATTGCTGAGTGACAATACATTCAGCACTCAGCAATCGCCAATCCGCAATGATATAGTTCGCCCAGTGCTCTTCCGCGGGCAGTCCCTTGGAAAATACAAGATTCTCTCGCCGCTCGGCAGCGGCGGCTTCGGCAGCGTCTACCTCGCCGAAGACACGTGGATCCACAAGAGAGTCGCGATCAAGGTCCCGCACCGTCAGAACCTCGACTTCGGCGAGCTCTTGAGAGAGCCGCGCCTGCTCGCCAGCCTCAGCCACCCGAACATCGTCGCGATCATCACGGCGGAGAAACAGGAGAACCTGTTCTTCATCGTGATGGAGTACGTGCCGGGCGAGACGCTCGAGCACATCATCGGGACCACCGGGCCGCTCGAGCTGGGGCGCGCGCTCGACGTCGCCTGCCAGATCTGCAACGCGGTCGATCACGCGCATCGTCAGGGAGTGATCCACCGCGACTTGCGTCCCGCGAACGTGCTCGTGTCGGAGGCGCAGGTGGCGAAGGTCGCCGACTTCGGGACGTCGCGTTTCCTCGAGATTGCCGCGCACGGGACAACGGTCATCGGCAGCCCGCCCTACATGGCGCCGGAGCAATTTCACGGCAAAGCGGTGTTCGCCTCGGACCTCTACTCGCTCGGCGTGACGATGTACCAGATGCTGACCGGAGTGCTGCCCTACGACACGCCGGCGCCCTCCGACCTCGAGAAGCTGATGACGGGCGAGCTGGTGTCGCCGCCGCGGTTGAAGAACGCCTCGATCCCGAAGGGGATCAGCGACATCGTGATGCGCGCGATGGCGCCCGACGTCACGGCGCGCTACCACCGCGCGTCCGAGCTGCTGGATGACCTGCTGGCGTCGCGGACCGCCCCCGTGAAAAAGGTGGCGGCCGCAGCCGGCCGCATCACTCCTGCCCCGGACGCCGCGCGGCTTCCGCGCGCACGCGACGCGCGCGACGCGCGCTTCTGCCGGCAGTGCCGCAAGCCGCTCCACGCGCGCGCGGACCGCTGTCCTTTTTGTGGTGAGCCCCAGTGAAGAGATGCTAAAATTGCTCACCGGCCCCAGCCGGGTGGTCTGATCTGCGTCGATCTGCGAAATCTGCGGCCAAGGAGTGACGATGTCGTTTACGGGCACCGGAAAAGTCTGGATGAACGGCGCGCTCGTCGACTGGGCCGACGCGAAGATCCACATTGCGTCGCACGTCGTCCACTACGGCAGCGGCGTATTCGAAGGGGCGCGCTGCTACGACAGCCCGAAGGGCTCGGCCTGTTTCCGACTCGACGCCCACATGCGCCGGCTCTACGACTCCGCCAAGATCTACCGGATGGAGCCGAAGGTCGATCGCCCGACGCTGACCTCGGCGGTCCTCGACACGATCCGCGCGAACGAGTTCAAGGCCTGCTACATCCGGCCGATCATCTACCGCGGCTACAGCGCGCTCGGCGTCAACCCGCTGCCGAACCCCGTCGACATCGCGATTCTGACCTGGGAATGGGGCGCCTATCTCGGGACCGACGCGCTCGAGAAGGGCGTGGACGTTCGAATCAGCTCGTGGTCCCGGACGGCCCCCAACACCTTCCCCGCCCTCGCGAAGACCGCGGCGAACTACGCGAACTCCGGCCTCATCAAGATGGAAGCGATCAGCGAAGGGTACAGCGAGGGGATCGCGCTCGACACCTTCGGTTATCTCAGCGAGGGCAGCGGCCAGAACGTCTTCGTCGTCCGCGACAACGTCATCTACACGCCGCCGCTCACGGCGTCGGTCCTCCCGGGCATTACGCGCGACTCGGTCATCACGCTGGCGCGCGAGCTCGGCTTCCGTGTGCGCGAGGAGATGCTGCCGCGCGAGCTTGTCTACATCGCCGACGAGGTCTTCTTTGCCGGCACCGCGGTCGAGATCACGCCGATCCGATCGGTCGACAAGATCACCGTCGGCAACGGCAAACGCGGCCCGGTCACCGAGGCGATCCAGCGGACGTTTTTCGACGTCATCAGGGGCGACGTGCCTGACACGCACGGGTGGCTGACCTACGTCTACCCGGGCGAGGCGGCGCGCCGCGAGCCCGCGGCGCTCCGGACGGCGGCCCGATAGACGGGCTCCCCAGCCCAAGGCCCGAAGCACGAGGCACGATCCGAGGTCCGAGAGCCGAGGTGCCGCCCGAGGCCCTAAACTGTATGCACATTAACGAGCTTCTCCAGGCGGCCGTACAAGGCGGCGCATCCGATCTCCACATCAAAGCGGGCAGCTATCCGATGATGCGGGTGCACGGTACGCTCGTGCCCGCCTCGGAAGCCAAGCGTCTCGACGTGCCGGACACCGAGGCGATGGGCATGTCCATCCTCTCACCCGAGCAGAGGAAGAAGTTCGAGAAGCAGAACGAGATCGACCTGGCGTACATGATCCCCGGGCTCGGCCGCTTCCGCTGCAACGTCTTCCGGCAGCGCGGGACCGTGGGTCTGGTCATGCGCGTCATCCCGACGAGGATCCTGACGATCGACGAGCTGGGGCTGCCCCCGGTCCTCAAGACGATCGCCGAGGATGAGCGCGGCCTGGTGCTCGTGACGGGGACGACCGGCAGCGGCAAGAGCACGACGCTCGCGGCGATGATCGACCACATCAACGCCACCAGCTCGTCGCACATCATGACGGTCGAGGACCCGATCGAGTTCCTACACCGCGACAACCGCTGCATCGTGAACCAGCGTGAGGTCGCCGTGGACACGCCGAGCTTCGCCCACGCGCTGCGGAGCGCGCTGCGACAGGACCCGGACGTCATCCTCGTCGGCGAGATGCGCGATTTTGAGACGATCGAGACGGCGCTCGCCGCCGCCGAGACCGGCCACCTCGTGTTCTCGACGCTCCACACTCTCGACGCGACGGAGACGATCAACCGCATCATCGCGGTCTTCCCGCCGCACCAGCAGCGCCAGATCCGGCTGCAGCTCGCGAGCGTCATCAAGGCGGCGATCTCGCAGCGCCTGATCCCGCGCGCCGACGGGCGCGGCCGCGTGCCGGCGGTCGAGGTGCTGATCGGCACGCCGTTCATCCGCGACTGCATCGTCGACAAGGAAAAGACGAGCCTCATCCCCGGCGCGATCGCCGCCGGCACGTCCCAGTACGGTATGCAGACCTTCGACCAGTCAATCTTCGGCCTCTTCGCGAACGGCTACGTGACGCTGGACGAGGCGCTGCGCTGGGCGTCGAACGTGGACGAGTTCAAGCTGAAGGTCCAGGGCATCTCGACGACCGCCGACGCGGCGCGCGATCAGATGGCGTCGAAGATCGGCCAGCCTGAAATCACGAGGTTTGGCGGCTGATCCCTACACGTACGCGCTGACGCTGCTCGCGCGCCGCGAGCTGTCGGCCGCCCAGATCCGCGAGCGCCTGAAGAGGCGCGAGTTCCCAACCGCTGACATCGACGCCGCGATCGCCCGCCTGCGAGCGTCGCAGGCGCTCGACGACGGCCGAGTTGCGCGCGCGCACGCGCGAACCGCCGCGTCGATCAAAAGCCGGGGCCGCGCGCGCGTCGTCCGCGAGATCGAGGCGTTGGGGATAGACCGCGCCACCGCCCGCGAGGCTGTCGCCGAGGTCTTCGGCGAGTTGGATGAGGATGCACTGCTTGGCCGCGCGCTCGACCGCAAGCTGCGCGGGCGCCGCATCAGAGACGCGGCCGAGTTCCGCCGTCTGTACCAGTTTCTGATGCGTCAGGGATTCGAGCCAGGCAGAATCGCCAAGGCGCTCCAGAACCGGGGCGGACGTGCCTTCGACGATCAGTAATCCCGGCGGACCGTAGGCACGGTACAATCACCCAGGAATGACCTCTGCAGAGATCCGTGACAGTTTCCTGAAGTACTTCGAGCGGAATGGACACCGCATCGTCCCGAGCTCCTCGCTCGTACCGCACGACGATCCGTCCCTGCTCTTCACCAACGCGGGCATGAACCAGTTCAAGGACGTTTTCCTCGGCAAGGAGACGAGGGACTACAAGCGTGCGGCGTCGTCGCAGAAATGCATGCGCGTGAGCGGGAAGCACAACGACCTCGACAATGTCGGCCCGTCGCTCCGGCACCACACGTTCTTCGAGATGCTCGGCAACTTCTCCTTCGGCGACTACTTCAAGAAGGAGGCGATCCCCTTCGCGTGGGAGCTGCTGACGACGGTCTGGAGGCTGCCGGGCGACCGGCTCTACCCCACCATCTTCAAGGGAGAGAGCGGCATCCCGCGCGATGACGAGGCGCACGTGGTGTGGAAACAGCTGGTGCCGGCGGATCGGATCACCGAGCTGGGGCTTGCCGAGAACTTCTGGGCGATGGCCGAGACCGGGCCCTGCGGGCGCTGCTCCGAGATTCACTACTTCCGCGGGAACGACGTCCCGTGCCCCGAGCCCGTGTGCCGTGGCCTCGACTGCTCGTGCGACCGGTTCGTGGAGGTCTGGAACAACGTGTTCATGGAGTTCGACCGCCAGCCGGACGGGGCGCTGAAGCCGCTGCCGGCGGTGTCGGTCGACACCGGCATGGGGCTCGAGCGGATCTGCGCCGTGCTGCAGGGGAAGATTTCCAACTACGACACGGATCTCTTCACGCCGCTCCTCTCAGCGATCGGCGACCGCGCCGGACGCCGGTATCGGGCGACGCTCGACGACCCGGCCGACATCTCGATGCGCGTCGTCGCGGACCACACACGCGCGATGACGTTTCTCATCGCCGACGGCGTCGTGCCGTCGAACGAGTGGCGCGGCTACGTGCTCCGTAAGATCATGCGGCGCGCGATGCGGCACGGGAAGAAGCTCGGAATAACCGAGCCGTTCCTGCACACGCTCGTGGACGTCCTGGCGCGCGAGATGGGGGACGCGTACCCGGAGCTGCGGCGCAACCGGAACACGATCATGCAGGTGGTGCAGAGCGAGGAAGAACGCTTCGACGCCGTCCTCAACGCGGGACTTCCTCGCCTCGAGGCGGCGGTAGAGCGCGCGGCGGGAGGCAATCGCATCCTGCCCGGTCATGAGATCTTCAGACTCTACGACTCGCTCGGGGTGCCGCTCGATTTCATCGAGGACATCGCGGCCCAGCGCGGCGTCGGCCTCGACCGCGAGGGGTACGAGCGCGCGATGGCGGGCCAGCGTGAGAAAGCGCGAGCGGGCAGCGCGTTCGAGGCGAAGAGGGTGGTCGACTTTGAATACGCGTCGGACGCCGCGAAAACGACCGCGCTGGCTCCGGGCGATCGCTTCGAAGGTTATACCGCGACGAAAGCGACTGGCGTGCCGGTCGTGGCGCTCTTCGATGGAAACCGCAAGCAGGTGCCGGCGCTCGGCACCGGCGCCAACGGCTTTGCCGTGCTCGAGAAGACGCCGTTCTACCTCGAGGCGGGCGGCCAGGTGTCGGACAGCGGACGGATCTACTCCGAGACCTCGGACGCGTCCGCCGTCGTGCACGGGCTGACGCGACTCACCGCCGGCGGCCCGCGCGCGCATCGCGTCCGTGTCGAGCGCGGCACGCTCCGCGAGCGGGACCTCGTGACGGCGGAGGTGGACGAGCCGACGCGCGACGCGACGCGGCGCAACCACACCGCGACCCACCTCCTGCACGCGGCGCTGCGCGAGG
>JBOGJB010000518.1:0-2147 GCA_050745085.1 Vicinamibacterales bacterium | reverse complement strand
CTATCTGTCAGGCGTCAGCCTGATGTGGGCGGCGACCGGAGATCTCCGCTTCAAGGGGCGCGCCGACTACATCGTCAAGGAGCTCAAGGAAGTTCAGGACAAGAGGGGGACGGATTCGCGGGCGCGCTGGCGAAAGTCAAGGAAGCCTTCGTGGAGGTCGCGAAGGGGAACATTCGCTCAGCCAACTTCGATCTGAACGGATTGTGGTCGCCGTGGTACACGCTGCACAAGACGTTCGCGGGCCTGAGGGATGCGTATCGCTACACCGGCAACCGCACCGCGCTCGAGGTCGAGATCTGGTTTGCGACGTGGGCCGAGCGCATTCTGGCGCCGCTCGACGACGCCCAGACGCAGAAGATGCTGGGCACGGAGTTCGGCGGCATGAATGAGGTCCTGGCGGACCTCTACGCCGACACGGGCGACAAACGCTGGCTGACGCTGTCGTACAAGTTCGAGCACCGCGCCGTGCTCGATCCGCTCAAGCGCCGCGAGGACCCGCTCGACGGGCTCCACGGCAACACGCAGGTGCCCAAGCTCATTGGGTCGCTGTCCCGCTACGTCTACACCGGGTCCGCGGACGACCGCGTCGCGGCGGAGTTCTTCTGGGATCGCGTGGCGAACCACCACACCTTCGCGACCGGCGGGCACGGGAAGGACGAGTACTTCCGCGAGCCGGACCGGCTCAGCAACATCATCGACGGGCGGACCGCCGAGACATGCAACATCTACAACATGCTCAAACTGACGCGCGCGCTCTTCGCCGTCAGGCCCGCCGTCGAGTACGCCGAGTTCCACGAGCGCGCGCTCTTCAACCATATCCTCGGCTCCATCGACCCGAGCGACGGCGCCGTGTGCTACATGGTGCCGGTCGGCCGCGGCGTGGCGCGCGAGTACCAGAACATGTTCGGCAGCTTCACGTGCTGCGTGGGCTCGGGCATGGAGAGCCACGCGCTCCACGGCTACGGCATCTACTACGAGGCGGGCGATCGTCTCTGGGTGAACCTGTACGCGCCCTCGACCGCGGAGTGGAAAGCGGCGGACGCGCGAGTGGACATGGAGACGAGCTTCCCGGAAGGGGACTCCGCCACGCTGAAGCTGACGCTCGGCGCGCCGAAGCCGTTCACGCTCGCGCTGCGGCGGCCTTCGTGGGCCGGGGCCGGCTTTGCGGTGAAGGTGAACGGCGAGCCGGTCACGGACCTGCCCGGTCCTGGGTCGTACGTCGAGTTGAAGCGGACGTGGAAGAGCGGCGACACCGTGGCCGTCGCGCTGCCGAAAGCGCTGCGGCTCGAGCCGCTCACTGACAACGCGCGCCGCGCCGCGATCATGTGGGGACCGCTCGTGCTCGCTGGAGACGTGGGCCCGCAGCCCGAACGCGGGGGCAGAGGTGCACCCCGACCGCCGCGCCCAGAGGTCCCGACGCTCGTGAGCGCGGATCGGCCGGTCACGGACTGGCTGAAGCCGATCGCGGACAAACCGGGCACGTTCCGGAGCGACGGCGTCGGCCGGAGCCGCGACGTCGAGCTCGTCCCGTTCTATCGCCTCCACCGCCGGACGTATGCGGCCTACTGGGATCTGCTCACGCCCGCGGAGTACGAGCAGAAGACAGCGGAGATCGCCGCCGAGCGCGAGCGCCAGCAGAAGCTGGAATCGGCGACGATGGCGTTCATCCAGCCGGCCGGGCAGGAGGGGGAAAAGGCGGTCAACCAGCAAGGAGAGGAGACGTCGATCGTCCAGACCGACGGGCGTGCGGGCCGCCGCGCCGCGAAGTGGTTCTCGTACGACCTGCCGCTGACGTCCGGCCAGCCTGCCGCGCTGTTCGTGACCTACAATAGCGACAACCGCCGGCCGCGGACGTTCGAGATCCTGGTTGACGGTCGGCGCGTTGGCGAGCAGAGGATCGATCAGAGCAGCGTGTCGCGCTTCTTCGACGTCGAGTACCCGATCCCCGCGGATCTCGTCCAGGGCAAGCAGAAGCTGACGGTGCGCTTCCAGGCGACCGGCGGCAACGAGGTCGCGCCCGTTTTCGGCGTACGCCTGATCCGTTAGCCACGGATCACCACGGCTTCCGACGGGCGATGCATGCAGGGTGCACGCGGTCCCGCCGGAGGCGCCGGCGGCTGGCCACGCCAGCCGCGCGAGCGTGCGCC
>JBOGJB010000517.1:0-19431 GCA_050745085.1 Vicinamibacterales bacterium | reverse complement strand
TCTTCATCTCGACCGAGATGTACTTCGCGCCCATCTCGTTCGCGATCTTCGCGCGCGCGTCGGTCGGGGGTTCGCGCCCTGCGACGAAGGTCTCCAGGCCGCGCACGCGGAGGATGGCCGCGGCGAGCAGTCCCACCGGTCCGGCGCCGAGGACGAGCGCCGTCTTCGGCCGCCATTGCAGCCGTTTCTGCAGCACAAACGAATGGTCGATGCCCTTTTCGACAACCGACATCGGCTCGAGCAGGACGCCGATGTCCTCGATCGCCTTCGGCAGCTTGTGCAGCCACTGCGGCGACTCGACGTAGAACTCCGACAGGAAGCCGTGGCGGCGCATGATGCCGCGCTCCTCGTACTTGCCGCTCGTGCACATGTCGTTCTCGCCGTGGCGGCAGTTGAAGCACTCGCCGCAGGGACGCCGCACGGTCGACACGACCAGATCGCCGGGCTTGAACCCCTCGACTTTCTTGCCGATGTCCTGGACGACCCCGAGGTTCTCGTGGCCGAGGATGAGAAACTCCTCTCCGGGCGGGGCCTGACCGTACAGCCCTTCGTTGATCTCGCCATCGGTGGCGCACAGCCCGACGCGGAGCATCTTGACGGCGACCTGATCCGGCTTCAGCGGGGGATCAGACACGTCGCGCATGTGGATGCTGTGCCTCTCCCCCGGCTTGACGACGATCGCTTTCATCGGTGTTCTCCCGTCAGCTGTCCAGCGTGGACCTCGTCTGCGCCCGCCGGCAGGCGTTCATGAGACTTCGAAGAGGTGCGCGCGGCCGCCGTCGAGCCTCACATACAGCCCGCGATCACGAAGCGGCCCGCGGTCCCACGTATAGCGCCCGCCCCCCATGAGATCCGCGGCAAGTACGGACGGCGGCCCGTCCGGTGAGATCTCGCCTCCGAGGAGGACGTTGCCCTGAGCGGACGACGCCGACAGGTTCACCACAATCACGCGCAGATCGGCGTCGAGACGCCAGCGCCAGGCGATGAGGTGTGACGAGCTGTCGTCGCCAGCCGGGCGGAGCTCGAGGAGCGCCCAGTCGCCGTCGTGGAAGACGCGGTCGCGCGTGGCGCCCAACAGCCGCGCGTACAGCTCCTCGATCTCCGGATGCCGCGGCTCGTCCGCCCACCGCGCGAGCTGCACCGGCGCCCGCAGCCGCCGTCCTTCCAACTGCCCGTCGTAGTAGAACCGCATGCCCGGCGTGGTCCCACATGTGACCGCGGCCGCCTCGAGCCGGCCACGACCGAATTCCTCGAGGCTGCGCGGCTCGTCATGGTTGTCGAGAAAGCGCGCGAGGCGCGCCTGGTACGACAGGTCCGCCCGCAGGTGACCGCGCACGCTTTGCGCGCTTTCGTGCAGCAGCCGGTCGCGCAGGCGCTTGTCGTAGGTGAACGAGAAGCCGAGCCGCTGCAGCCGCCATTCCAGATCCCAGTACACCTCGGCGAGAAACAGAAAGGCGGGCAGCGCGGCCGTTGCGTCGGACCAGAACTCGGCGTCCGGCGACGGGCGCCGCACCAGATGTCCCCAGGTCCCGGCGAACACGTCGTTCAAGGCGAGCATTGCCATGTCGCAGCGCACGCCGTCGCAGTGCTCGCCGATGACCTGGAGCTGGACGATCATCGCCGCGCGCGTGTCGGGATTGCTGTAGTCGAGCTGCGCGACGTCGGACCACGGAGGGAAGAACGGATCGCGGCCGCAGGCGATGTAGCGCGGCCCGCCGGCCCGGGTCTCGATGAGCTTGAACGCACGCGGGTTGGCGCGGAAGTCCGCAAGCGATCCGGTGACGTACCGGTCGGGATGGCTGTCGACCCACGGATGATCGAACCCAGTGTGGTTCGGGACGAAGTCGACGACGAGCGCAATCCCGCGCGCGTGAAGTCGTCGACGGGTGACCTCGAGGTCGCGCCAGCCGCCGAGGCGCGGATCGGGTTCGTACGCCCCGATGGAGTACGGCGAACCGGGCACGTCCTCGACCGTCCAGCCAGGCAGCGTGCGGTCGAACTCCATCATCAGCCCCGGGTCGCTGCGCGCCATCTGCCGGCCGATCGCGCTCCGCCGCCACACGCCCATCAGATAGACGATATGGAACCCGCGGGCCGCGAGTGCGTCCCACTGTGTCTCGGGCACCTGGCCGAGGGTCAGCGTGCGTCCGTGCTCGCGTGACAGCCGCTCCAGCCACGGCCAAGCGCTAATCTCAAACAAGTGAGGGCACTTTACTGTCGCGGGCGCACTCCCGTTCGTCATTCGGCCTTCGTCATTCGGCATTAGTACGGCAGTTCGCGCGCGGTGTCGATCACATCAGAACTGGACCATGTACGTCATCTTGGCGACGATCGCTCGATCCAGAAGGTCCCCGCCTTCCGAGACGCGCCGCTCGTTGTAGACGAGGAAGAAATCGCTCAGCGGCCGATGGATGATGTTGAAGCGGATGTTCGAGCTCCACTGCCGCGCGTCGGAGTTGTACTGAATGAACGCATTCAGGAAAGCCCGCGTCGAGAAGCTGTAGTTCACGCGGCTGGCGAACAGGTGGGTGACGAAAGATCCCTGGGGAAGGTCGATGTCGTTGATCGTCCAGTTGCCCGAGACGTTCAGATGTGCGTTGAGGCGGGCAGTCCCGCCGATCTGGTACCCACGGCGGTACCCATCGTAAAAGTCCCCGATCGAATACCGGCTCGTGAACGCCAATGGCGCCGCGCGATCGCTGTTGGCGATGACGAACCACTCGTTGAACTCGTACCGCCCCGGCTGAATCTGAATTCCCTCGCTCTGGCTGATCGTGAACGGGCGGAGAATGTCCTCGACGTTCGGGTTGACCCCGACCTCAACGAACGCGCTGTTCTGGAAGTTGAACGGCACGTGGTAGTCGACGTAGCGCGAGTCGAGGCCGCCTCCCACCGAATCGGCCCGGATGATGTTCACGAGCTGGTAGTGCGGGAAGATCTCGCGCAGCCAGCCGGACACCTTCTTCGGCCGCCAGTGCACGCCGCCGAACAGCTCGGTCTTCGCGACCCCCGTGCGCGGCACGAAGCCCATTTCGTCGCGGAACCGCTCGCCGATCGCGATGTATGATCCGCGGAACTCCCAGAAGTGGTTCCGCCAGGCGGCCGTGGCGCGACCTGTCAGGTCGCTGCCCTTTGTGCCCACGACCGCCTCGGGCGAGAAGGTCTTCGCCGAGAACGCGCTCAGCTCAAGGTTGGTCAGGAAGCGGAAGTTGGCGTCTGCGCCGATGACGCGGTTGAAGCCCGAACCGTCCGGTTCCTTCGCGAGGAACATCACGCCGACATCCGAGTTCGCCAAGACGTTGCGGCGAAGGCGGAGCGCCGTGAAATTGGTCGCCGGCGTGAGCGTCACGCCGTCTTCGCGCTGCGCGTGCTGCTGAATGTTCAGCGCGCCGATCGTGAACCCGCCCGCCTGTCCCGTCAGGCGCGTGCCCGCCAGGATCGGGATCGAGCGCGCGTCCTGCGACAGGCCGATCGTCCGGCTGAAGAAGAGGATGATGTCGTTCCTGACGGCGTTCTGGCGCCCCCCGGCGCCAGGGCCAGGCCCCCCGCCGGCGGGCATGCGGTCGTCGCTCGGCCCGAACTGGAACACGCCGGCGTTCTCGAGGAAGAAGTCGCGCTTTTCGGGAAACAGAAGACTGAAGCGGGTCAGGTTGATCTGCTGCTCGTCCGCCTCTACCTGCGAGAAGTCGGTATTGGCCGTGAAATCCCAGGTCAGCCCGCTGGTGACCCCGTACTTGACGTCCACGCCGGCGTCGGCGTCGCCCAGCGTCGCGCCCGCGCCGACGCGACTGCCGCTGCCGAGAACGTAGGGTTTCACGCGGAGGTTCGCGCCGGGCCGGCCGGGGTCAAGTGACTCGAGCGTGCCTGCCAGCGAGACGCGGTGGATCTGGTAGAGCCGCGGGATCGGCGCCCAATAGCTGTCCTCGTTCTTGCGCCGCACGCGGCGCAGAAAATTCAGCCCCCAGGTCTGAGCGGCGGCGCCGTTGAACTTCAGCGTCTTGAACGGAATCCTAATCTCGGCAAGCCAGCCCGAAGGGCCGATCGACGTCTTGACATACCAGACGCCGTCCCAGTTCGCGTTGACCTGACGGCCTTCGTTTGTCATCTGGGCATCGTACTTGGCCCCCATCGGGTTCGTCCCGAACACGAAGCCGTTGCGCTCGTCGTGGAAGGTGTCGAGGATGACGCCGATGACGTCCGACTCGGCGGTCGCGAAGTCCTTGCGCAGATCGTTGACCACGATCCGGTCCGGCTCGCGATCGAGTGCCGTCACGCCGAAGTAAAGCGCGTCGTCGTCGTACAGCACACGCACCTCGGTCGCTTCGGTCGCGGGCTGTCCCTCGTTCGGTTCGCTCTGTATGAAGTCGCGCGCGACCGGCGCCTTCTCCCAGTCCTGCTCGTCGAGCACGCCGTCGACGGTGATGCGCTCGACGACGCGGACGGCCGGCAAACGGCGGCCATCACGAACCGGGTCCGCCGCCGCCGTCGCGCACGTTGTCAGGACGAAGGCACCGGCCCAGAGTCCGGCGCACGAGGCGCGAAGCGAGGCACGAAGCCCGAGGCACGAGGCCCGAGGATTACCGCGCATCCGCCGTCGTCGTCTGAGGCCGCGCGGCCGCTGCGCTGATGTCGTTGAAGTTCAGCAGCGCGTTGAAGACCATGTTGAACTCGCCCCAGTTCTGCCAGCGGTAAATCGGGTTGGTCGCGTACAGAAGCACGCGCCCTTTCCCCGCCGGCACGTCAACGATCGCGGGACGGTTTCTGATCTCGTTCGGGTTTCGCATCAAGCCGCTCAGCACCCCCGCCTCGCCGCCGGTATACCGCATCAACACGACCGGCGCGTCCGGACGCGCGGGCGCATCGGCGTCGGGCGGGGGCCCGAATGGCCCCCCAGCGCCCTGCACCTGCAGCAACGGTCCGTTGACGTACTTCACCGGCATCGTCTTCGCCGCGTAGCCGTAGAAGATCGGGTGCTCCGGCTTGAGGACCTCGGCCTGCACGATCGGCCGCGGCGCGTAGAACTGGCTCGACGGGCGGCTGGCATCCATGCTGCGCGCCACGCCAAACTCCGGCGGGAAGTAGGTCGCAGTGCCGAGCGTCATCAGCACGCCTCCGGCGTCGAGGAACTTCTGAATCTCGAGCACGCCTTCGAGGCCCATGCCCCCCGTGATGTCGTCCGACGATCCGTACTCCCCAAGGAACTTGAACTGGTCGGTCTTCGTGTACGCGATCGGCTTCCCGCGCGAGGGGATGTCGTAGACGATTGACTTGCCGCTGTTCCCCTGGTTTGGCAGGAGCAGGACGTCGTAGTCGGCGCGCAGGTTGCCCTTCCGGACGCGCTCCTTGTAGATCAGATCGAACGGCACCTCAAACTTGTCGAAAGCGTGCCGCACCCACCCGATCTCCTGAGTGCTGCCCCACATGCTGTACATGGCGATCCGCGGGAGATCGGCGTCGTGCATCGGGACGCTGGGCGCCGATGCGAGGCCGGCGGCAACGAGTCCCAACTCCTCGACCGCCTTCTTCACGCGATCGCCCGCCACGCCAGCGCTGATGACCAGCGAGCCGGCCGGGAACTCGCGGCCCTGGACGGTGAACGCTTTCTCGACGATCTGCGCCTTGAGGTCCTTCAGCCGCCAGCGCAGCGTGACGAAGCTGTTCGAGCCGGCGTGCGCGACGGCGATCGTCGATCCGGCGCCCGCGACGCTGCCCGCGACCTTCGCCTGCGTGACCGGCTCGACCGCAACGTCGAGGATCCCCTTGTCGGCGATCTCCTTCACTTCGGCGTGCGCCATGAGCCCCATCGTCCATCCGCTGTCGTCGTACGTGCGCAGCGCCGGATCCGGATAGGTCTGCTTCTCGAGCAGGATCTTCGCGAGGCGCCAGTACGGCTGGCCGGCCTTGACGATGAAGGAGCCGGCGGGGAAGGTCACGTCCTTCAGCTTGATCTCCGACGTCGCGCGGCCGACCTCGATGCCCTGCACGCGCAGCACATTGACGACGAAGGCGACGCGCGTCATGTCGCGCTGGCCGGCGGGCAGCACGAAGCCGTGCGGCGGCTCCTTCTTCCCCGCGTCGATCGAGTTGCGAGTCTTGAGGTAGAAGTTTTCGAGCACGGTCTGCGGGAAGGTGGACGCGAGCTGCAGGCCAGTCAGCACGCCGGTCTGCGCGTAATTGACGTTGTTCCGCATCGACCACACGACCTCACGGTACGGTGGAAGCGGGCGGTACCACTCGCGCGTCGTCTGAGCGCCGCCTCCGCCTCCTCCCTCACCGCCGCCCGGACCGCCGCCGATGCGGCGCTTCATCGTCGTCGCGCCGCCGTTGTTGAAGACCTCGTACATCCGCATCAACGCGTTGTGGTTGTAGGCCATCGAGCCGAGATAGCCCGGCGACCAGCCGTCCATGAATCCGTGGGTCCAGACACCCGGCATCCCGTACTTCGTCATCTGCGCCATCTCGAAGTTCGAGAACCAGGGCAGCTCGGCGAACAGGATAGGGTCGTAGTTCGGGTTCTGCGGCGCCTGGCCGGAGTAGGTGTAGAGGAACGGGATCGACTCGTGCAGCTCGTGGACGATCGGCGCTTTCCACTGCATGTACCAGTCGAGCAACGCGCGCATCGTGACCTGCGAGTAGTTGATGTCGCGGTTGTTGTCGTGGAAGACGTACTTGCCCCAGTACGGCGGGCCAGAGACGCGCTCCTGCTCGTTGTCGATGTCGATGAGATGACGGTAGTACCAGTCGACGTAGCGATCTCGGCCGTCCGGATCCGCCACCGGCGTGATGCTGACGATGAGGTTGTCGCGGATTTGTCGGACGAGCGGTGACGATTCGACGGACAGCCGGTACGCCAGCTCCATCAGCATCTCCGAGTGGCCGGTCTCGCCGCTGTGCAGGCCGCCCATCAAGTGATAGATCGGCTTGGCCTTGCCGATGATCAGCCGCACCTGCTCCTCGGTGAGTGTCCGCGGATCGGCGATCTGATTGAGATAGCCGCGGTACTGCTCGAGGTTCTTGATCGTGTCCTCGTTCGCCACCACGATGACGACGTACTCGCGTCCCTCATCCGTCTTTCCGATCGACAGCACCTTCACGCGCGGGCTCTTCGCCTCGAGCGCGCGGTAGTACTTCAGGATGTCGGCGTAGTAGGTCAGCTTTTTGGGCGTGCCGATGTGGTAGCCCAGGACGTCTTTCGGCGCCGGGACGCCGGCCGCCTTCGGAAGGTGATCGACCAGCGGGCTGCTGAACTCGGGACGGGTGGTCCACTCCTTGACGAGCCGGGCGAACTCCTCGTCCTGCGGTTGAGCGGGGTCGCGGGGCTGCAGAACCGAGGGCTGAGCCCCCAGAGCGACGACCGCCGCCGACACGAGGGCAGATGCCCAGAACAGACGGCGGCGCATCAGAGCACGCACGCGAGCCATTTCATCCAACTCCTTGATTTGTAATCGGTTGTGGGCTGTTGGAAAAGCGGCGCGAAGCCACTATACAATCGCACGCATGATCAACGTCGCCGCGATCCGCATGCAGCAATTCGGCGTGCAATTCTATCAGGCTTCGCTGACCGCGAATGACATCGACAAGCTCGTTCGCTTTGAGGTACTGAGCTACGGCGAACAGGCCCATCCGCCCGTTCGCGGGGGCAAGAAGCGCGGCACGCCTTCAAAGGTCAACTGGGACCTTCTCGAGCGCCGTATTGCGTCGAGCGAAAAGGCCTATCAGCGGCAGATCATCAGGCGAAAGATCGACGAACTCGTCCAGTATTACGAGCAGTGTCGTCAGGCGCGCGACCTGCCGTCCATCCCGGGCGCCGTCATCATTTCGGCGGACGAATCGCTCCAGTTCGAGCCGATGGAGCCGGGGTCTGATGTGGGCACGCTCAGGGTCCCCGAGCGGGAAGGGGTCCTCAGGGCCATTGACGGCCAGCACCGGCTGCTGGCGCTGCACGCCGACATCGATCGCTTCGGAGGCGAGAAATTCGGCGTACCGGCCATTATCTTCGACCGGCTCCCTGAGGATCACGTCGTGCAGATGTTTGTCACGATCAACGCCAAGCACACCCGGCTGAACGCCTCACATCTTGTGTCGCTCTCGGGCCGCCAGCTCTACCGCGACGACAGCCTTGCCGCAGCCCACGACATCGTCCGGTCGCTGAACGACCGCGACGACTCGGCGCTGGCGCAGGACATCAAACTCCTGGGGGTCGGCGGCGGGCGCGTCGCACAGGCGCCGCTCGCGCAGGAGCTGAAGAAGCTTTTCGCCACCGAGGCGTTCGGGCCGGGGCGCAAGACGGAGAGCTTCCTCGACGAAGGGAAGAAGTTCTTCGTGAACTACTTCAAGCAGATCGCGCAGGTCTTCGGCGGCGCCTGGAACGGCCGGAAGTACAGCATCAAGAGCGCCACGGCCCTGCGGGCCTTCGTTCGCGTAGCGCCCGACGTCGTCCGGCGGCTCGACCAGGAGCACGCCGAGCGGAGTGACTTCCGCGCGATCGGGCGCGTCATCGCCCCCTGGGGCCGTCGTATCGGGGATTTGCGGTTCGAGACCGAGGGTGCCTGGAAGCGGACCGGAACGACCGTGGACTCGCTTGCGAAGGAGCTGCGGCTCGCCCTGCAGTATCCGGAGGGAGCGGCGGTTTAGGAGCGTCGTAACCTTCGGGGCCGAGCGTACAGAAAGAAAAGGGGCACCGCAGCCTTGCGGTGCCCCCGGTCTTCGCGGGCGACCCGGCTCCCCAGCAACTCACGGCTCCCTGCCGTAAATATTCAGGCCGCCAGCGACCCGTGATTACGCAACCGGCATGCCCGCAGAACCACCCGAAAAATCGAGGGTTTTGCGGCCGCGGTGCTCTGTAACCGCTACTTTTTTGAGCGCATGATCACAATTCTGTAGGTCCCTTTCAGAGAAGAGCGCACGCGTATAATCCGCCCCGTATGCCCCGCACGGCAGCGACGTTCGTTTTCCTCTTCACGCTGGGCAGCCCTGACCGCATCCCCGGCTACGGCGGCCCGCTGGAGCTTTACGCGAAGGCGGAAGGGCTCCGCCCCAGCATGGCTGCGCAGCCGGCCCTCAAGGCGTCCGTCCAGCGCTACGCAGACACCCACCAGAAGGCCATCGTCGCCGAGCTGGTCGAGCTGCTGGCGATTCCCAACGTGGCGGCCGATCGCCCCAACATCCGCCGGAACGCCGAGCACCTGCGCGGCATGCTGGCGAAGCGCGGTCTCGCGGCCGAACTGCTCGAAACCGACGGCAATCCGCTCGTCTACGGAGAACTGAAGGTCCCGGACGCCTCGCGCACGCTGCTTCTCTACAGCCACTACGACGGGCAGCCAGTCGATCCGAAGGGCTGGAAGCAGGCGAGCCCGTTCACGCCGGTCCTGAGGGACGGGCGGGTCGAGGCCGGGGCGCGGGACCTCGGGGCCTTCGACCGCCATGCGCGTTTCGAGCCCGACTGGCGTATCTACGCGCGGTCGGCGTCAGACGACAAGTCGCCTATCGTTGCGCTGTGCGCTGCGCTCGACGCGCTGAAGGCCGCGGGGGGTGCCCCCACCGCCAACCTGCGCGTGATCCTCGACGGCGAGGAGGAAGCCGGCTCGCTCAATCTGGTTCCGGCGATCAGCAAGTACCGGGACAAGCTCGCCGCGGATCTGATGGTCATCTTCGACGGTCCGGTCCACTCGAGCGGACGGCCAACGGTCGCCCTTGGCGCGCGCGGCATCATCACGATGGATCTCACCGTCTACGGTCCGAAGTCCGGGGTCCACAGCGGCAACTACGGCAACTGGATCCCGAACCCGGCCTGGCGACTGGTGCATTTGCTCGCCACGATGAAGGACGCCGACGGTCGGGTCCTGATCGACGGCTTCTACGACGGGATTGCGCCGCTCACCCCCGAGGAGCAGAAGATCGTCCGGGACGTGCCGGACGACTCCGCCCGGATGCTGCGCACCTTCGGCGTCGCCGCGCCGGAAGGGCGGGGACGGACGCTCCAGGAGGCGTTCCAGACGCCGACGCTCAACATCCGCGGGCTCATCAGCGCGCACGTCGGCGCTGGGGCGCGGACGATCATCCCGGACCGGGCGACCGCCGCGATTGACGTGCGCCTCGTAAAGGAAACGACAGCGGCGGCGATGCTCGAGAAGATCCGCGCGCACATCCGGCGTCAGGACTACCTCCTGGTTGGCGCGGATCCGGACGACGCGGTGCGCGCGACACAGTCCAAGATTGCAAGGCTCGCCGAGCGCGGCGACGGGACGAACGCCTTCCGCACGTCGCCGCTCGACCCACAGGTGCGCGCGCTCGTTGCATCGCTCGGGCGCGCGTACGGCGCGCCGCCGGTGCAGATCCGGACGCTCGGCGGCACGGTCCCGATCGCGCCGTTCATCGACGCGCTCGGGTTCCCCGCCGTGCTTGTCCCGATCGTGAACTTCGACAACAACCAGCACGAGGAGAATGAAAACCTCAGGCTGGGGACTTTCTTTGAAGGGATTGTGACGATAGCGGCCGTACTGACGATGTGACCTCGAGACATGAATGAGAATCGACCTGAATTGTGACCTTGGCGAGTCCTTCGGTCCCTGGAAGATGGGGGCCGACGAGGACGTGATGCGGAGCATCACGTCGGCGAACGTCGCGTGCGGCTTTCACGCGGGGGATCCGTCCGTGATGCGGCGCACCCTGCGCCTCGCGCGCGAGAACGGGGTTGCGGTCGGCGCGCATCCGGGCTTGCCGGACCTGGCCGGCTTCGGCCGGCGTGACATCGCTGCATCACCGGCCGAAGTCGAGGATCTCGTCCTGTATCAGATCGCGGCGATCGCCGGCGTCGCACGGGCCGAAGGCGTGCGACTGCAACACGTGAAGGCGCACGGCGCGCTCTACAACATGGCGGCGCGCGACCGCGCGCTCGCCGACGCCATCGCGCGCGCGACCGCGGGGTACGATCCCTCGCTCGTTCTGTTCGGCCTGCCGGATTCCGCGCTCATCGACGCGGGGCGCGCTGCGGGCCTGCGCGTCGCCGCCGAGGCGTTCGCGGACCGTTCGTACGAGCCGAATGGCTCGCTGACCGCGCGCCGGCTGCCGCACGCGATCGTCCACGACCCGGAGCGGGTCGTCGAGCGCGTGCTCCGCATGGCGCGCGACGGCTCCGTCGTCGCGTCGGACGGGTCGCTCGTTCAACTGAGGGCCGAGACGGTCTGTGTGCACGGGGACACGCCCGGCGCGGCCGATCTCGTCGCGCGGCTGCGCGCGGGACTCGAGCGCGCGGGGGTGCAGGTGCGTGCGATCGGCCAATGAGCTGGTGGTCCACGGCGCCTCGCGACGCAAAGCGCGCGCTGATTGCCGCGGCGCTCGGGTGGATGTTGGATGCGATGGACATCCTCATCTACTCGCTTGTTCTCAACGACGTCCGGCGCGAGTTCGGCATCGACGATCGCACGAGCGGCATCCTCATCGCCCTTCCGCTGGCTACGTCGGCGTTCGGCGGCGTGTTCTTCGGCTGGATGGCGGACAAAGTTGGCCGCACCAGCGCGCTGATGGCGTCCATCCTCTGGTATTCGGTCTGCACCGCCGCGTGCGGCCTGTCGCAGACCGTCGTCCAGCTCGGCGTGTTCCGCGCGCTGCTCGGCTTCGGGTTCGGGGGCGAGTGGGCGATCGGCGCCGCGCTCGTCGCCGAGACATGGCCGGCCGAGCACCGCGGCAAGGCGCTCGGCTTCATGCAGAGCGCGTGGGCCGTTGGCTACGCCGCCGCCGCGCTCCTCAACGCGATCGTGCTGCCGCGGTGGGGCTGGCGCGCGGTCTTCTTCGCCGGTATCCTGCCGGCGCTCGCCACCGTCTGGATCAGGCGCTCGGTCGCCGAGCCGTCGATCTGGCGCGAATCGCGCATGGCTGCCGACCGTGTGACCCTCGGCGTGCTGACCCGCGGCGAGCTGGGCCGGGTCACCTGGCTCGTCGCCGCGATGAACGCGGCAACAATGTTCGCGTGGTGGGGTCTATTCACATGGATACCGTCGTATCTGGGGCGGCCCGTCAGCGACGGCGGGGCCGGTCTGTCCATCCTGCGGACCTCGACGTGGATCATCCTGATGCAGACAGGCATGTGGCTCGGCTACGTGACGTACGGCTTCGTTGCCGACGCGATCGGCCGCAAGCGGACCTATGTGGCCTATCTCCTGACCGCGGCGGTGCTGGTGCCCATCTATGGCGCAACCCGCGAGCCGGCGGCGCTGCTGGTGCTCGGGCCGGTCGTTGCGTTCTTCGGGACCGGATACTTCAGCGGCTTCGGCGCGGTCAGCGCGGAACTGTTTCCGACGGCCATCCGCGCGACGGCGCAGGGGCTGACCTACAATCTCGGGCGCGGGATCAGCGCGCTGGCGCCCTTCATCGTCGGCTCGCTCGCCGCCTCCCGCGGGCTTGGCGTCGCGTTCTCGATCACCTCGACGGCGTTTCTGCTGGCGGCGGTGCTGTGGATCTGGATTCCGGAAACGAAAGGGCGGGCGCTCTCGTGAAGCGGACATCGGTGCTCGTTCTCGTGGCTCTGGCCGCAGCCGCCTCGTCTGGCTGCCTGGTCCTCGCGCTGCACCCCGCGCACGAAGACGCGAGCATCACCTGGGATCAGGCGCTGGTCGGCACGTGGGTGAACGAGGACGATCGCGTCACCGCGACGGTCGGGCGCGGCGAGTGGCGCTCGTACCGGATCGAATACGAGCACCCAATCGAGAAGGGCACGCTGACAGGGTACCTCACCACGCTCGGCGATCGGAATTACCTCGACATCAGCCCGGTACGCGGACAGGACCACGGATCGTTCCTGCTCCCGGTGCATGCCCTGCTCCGCGTCGAGCGGCAGGCCGACACGCTCACCGTGCAGGCGCTCGACTACGATCGGTTCGCCATAGCAGCGAAGCAGGGGGGCCTCCTCGGGCTGCCGATGACGATGGATCAGAAGCAGAACGCGATTGTGACGGCGTCGACGCCGGTCTTCCGCAAGTGGTTGAGAACGGCAGCGGTCGAAGCGATGTTCGGCGCCCGCGCCGTGTTCAAACGGAGGGTCGGCGGACCGTCGTCCGACCGCGCGCGCTTCGTGAGCACAGCGCGACGAAAGTGAGGGTCACTCGGTTGTCGGGGGAGCGGCCACCATTATACTCTGCCGCATGGCCAGCCGATCAGTCGTGTCCATCGCCCTGTTCCTGACCGCGGCCTGGACGGTGTTTCCCTCCTCCGCGTCCGCGCAGAACGCGAGCGAGGACGAGTACACGCGCTACGAGCTGCTGGACCCCTCGACCGCGAGCTTCCGAATCGTCTACGACGTCACCGCGAGCTCGCCGGGCGCGCGGTTCTACTTCAACCCGATCCGCCCTGGCAGCGAGGTGAGCGACGAGTCGGTCGTCGATCTGATGAGCGGGGCCCCGCTGAAGTTCGAGGTCGTGACCGGCGCGAAGGCGCGCGAAGACGGCTTCGCGCGCGCCGATCTCGAGGCGAGCTACATCAAGGTGCATCTCGCCCGGCCGGTCCCGCAGGTCGGCGGCGCGCGCATCCGCATCTTCAAGACCTACAAAGATCCGAAGACGTACTTCACGGAGCGCGACGCGATCGTCTTTACCCGCTCGCTCGGCATCCGGCGCAACAGCGTCGTCCTGCCGGCGGGTCACGAGCTGACGGCCTGCAACGTGCCGTCGCAGATCATCGAGGAGCGGGACGGCCGCGTGATGATCAGCTTTGCGAACACGTATCCCTCGGCGGCTGCGCTGACGCTGCGCGCCAGGCGCGTGACGCGCGCCGGCGGACGGCCGCCCTCCGCCCCCGGAAATCCGGCGCCTGGCTCACGCCGCGCCGAAGCGGTTTCGGCCGCGCAGCCGGGCGCGCCGCCGCTCCGCAGCGTGACACCCTCGGAGCGTGCGTTTCAGGACCCCGAGATTGTCTACTTTCTGCAGCAGCCCGAGACGCACGCGTTCCGTCTCTACCACGACTACACGGAATCGCGCGAAGCCACCGACCGCTACCTCAATATCGTGCGCGCCGGCAGCACGGTCTCGAACCCGTCGGCGATGATTCTCGACACAGGCGAGCGTCTCCAGGTCGAGACGCTCAAGGGAGATGCCATCGCGAAAGCGAGGATCGACCTCGGCGAAGCGGTGCGCCCCGAGAGCGAGGTCGTCGTGATCAGGTTTCCCGCCGTGAAGAAGGGCGAGTCCGTGCGGCTTCGCATCGAGGAAACCTATACGGATCCGAACCGCTACGCTCTCATCGACGACGAGCTGGTCTGGAACCGGTCGTTCGGCCGGCCGCGCAACGATGTCGTGCTGCCCGAGGGCTGGTTTGTGACCGCGAGCGCGATTCCCGCGGTCGTCACCGAGGAGGCAGATGGGCGCATCCGATTGTCTTTCGTCAACCCTCGGCCGGACTCGATCGAGGTGTACGTGAAGGCGAGACGGCGGGCTACTCCCGGGTCACGTTAATCACGACGCCGAGCATGTAGTGAAGCACGATGCGGTCCCCCGGCTCGAGGCCGCGCGGCACCGACTCTTCACCGATCCGCGCGACGGTCACCTGCGCGTTCAGATCATCAGGATCGCTGAAGTACAGATCGAGTGACACCTGTCCGTGAATGCTGACAGGCTGGATACGCCTCAGGATCCCTGGGCGTGAGCCCTTAAGCATCGTGGTAGTCTAGCAGTCATCCTGCATTCTCTTCTTCTCGTCATCGCGCTCGTGGCGCCGGGCCAGGCGCCGGCCCCTCTGCGGGCGCCGGCGTTGCCGGCCGCGTCCGAGGTCATCGCGCGCTACGTACGAGCGATCGGCGGCCGCGACGCCGTTCTGCGTCACGCCTCGCTCCGGGCCGTCGGCTCGTTCTCGATGCCGGCGCAGGGCATCACCGGAACGGTCGAGCGCGTGGCCGCGCGTCCCGACCGCTTCCTGGAGAAGGTGTCGATGCCCGGCGTCGGAGAGATGCAGCTGGGGTACGACGGTTCGGTCGGATGGATGGTGACCGCGGTGACCGGCCCGATGGTGCTGACCGGCAAGCAGCTGGAGCAGCTCCGGCAGGACGCGGAGTTCGACGCGTCGCTCCACGACCCCGCCGGCTACAGGACGCTCGAAACGGTCGACCGCGTCGAGTTCGAGGGACGCCCCGCGTACAAACTGCGCGCGCTCAGAACCAACGGCGACGAGGATTTTGAATTCTACGACGTGGACACCGGCCTGCTCATCGGCTCGATCGTCACGCGCGAGTCGCCGTTGGGGACGATGAAGGCGACCAACGTCATGGGCGACTATCGCGCGTTCGGCGGCCTGCAGATCCCCACGCGTCAGATACAGCGAGTCATGGGCATGGAGCAGGTGGTCACGATCACCAGCGTTGAGTTCGGCGGTGTCGATCCCTCCACGTTCGCGCCGCCCGCCTCGATCCGCGCGCTCGTGAAATGAACCAGATCCTCGTGGCATTGGCGCTGGCGGCGGGCGTAGCCGCCGGCTCGATCTTCGACGCCGCGTGGCTCATCGTCCGGAACACGCACTTCGATCCCACCTTCAACGGCGTCGATTGGAATCAGGTCCACGACGATCTCCGTCCACGCGCCGAAGCCGCGCCGACGCCGGACGCGCTTCGGGCGGTCATCACGGACATGCTGGCGCGCCTCGGCCAATCGCATTTCGCGCTCGTGCCCGCTGGGGCCGGCGGTGAGGCCGCGGACCTCTCAGGCTCGCCCGGCTTCGAGTTCCGCCTCGTCGATCGCGAGGCGATCGTCGTGACGGTCGACCCGACCGGACCTGCGGCCGGCATCGTACGGCCGGGATGGTCGATGTCGACGATCGACGGCGCAGGCGTCGGAACGATCCTGGACGGCATCCCAGCCTCCCCGGCATCGCCGCTCGTCCGCTTCGAAGCCTGGCGGCGCGTGACGGCCCGCGTCCGCGGCCCGGTTGGCGCGCCGGTCGGGATCGTGTTCGCGGACGAGACGGGCGGCCTCCATCGCGCCTCGCTCCGCCGCGAGCCGGAGCCGGGCCAGCGCGTGCAGGTCGGGAGCTTGCCCATGCTGGCGGTTCAGACGAGCAGCCGCGCCGTGCCCACGCCGTCAGGCCGCACCGCCGGCGTGATTCGCTTCAACGTCTGGATGGCGCCGGTGGACGGCTTCGTCCAGCGCGCCGTAGACCAATTTCGCGGCGCGGCCGGCATCATCCTCGACCTCCGCGGCAATCCCGGCGGACTCGCCATGATGGTGATGGGCATCTCCGGCCACTTCCTGAACGAGCCAGTGCTCCTGGGGCGGATGAAAACGCGCGACGCGGACCTGCGACTGAGCGCGAACCCGCGGCGGGTCAGCGCTGCTGGCGCTCCGGTAGACCCGTACGCCGGCCCCGTCGCGATCCTCGTGGATGATCTGACGGGCAGTGCGTCGGAATGCTTCGCCGGCGGCATGCAGGCGATCGGCCGCGCGCGCGTCTTCGGCACGCGGACGATGGGGCAGGCGCTGCCGGCGATCTTCTCTCGGCTGCCGAACGGCGACGTCCTCGTGCACGCGTTCGGCGATTTCGTCACGGCGTCGGGCGTCCGGCTCGAGGGACGAGGCGTGGTGCCGGACGTCGAGGTGCCAATCGCGCGCGGGCCGTTGGCCGAGGGCCGCGATCCCGCGCTTGAGGCCGCGTTGCGGTGGATCGACGCTACAGGCCCGGGCGGGGTCCCCCGGGTGCACGTGCATTTGCGCCCCGGGCGCGGGCTCTGATACACTCCCCTCTTACCTACGCAACTCTAGTTTCTTTCTCCTACCAAAGGTCTGTCCCCGGGGGTCTCGTGGAGCAGCGCCGGCAGCGGGTCGGTGATATCGTCGACGACTATTGTCCGCGCGAGCGGCGGGTGACGAACCACGCCGTCGTCGCGATGATTGACAACGCCATCCGTCAAACGCGGTGCACGACTTGCGATGCCGAGCACCCGTTCAAAGGCGGCACCGCGCCCCGGCGCCGCCGGAAAGACGCCCCTGACGCGCTTTACAACGAGGTCCTGTCTGGAATGAGCGACCAGCCCGACACCCGAGCCCCAGCGCCTCGGCCCGCCGCGCCCCCGGAAATCCCGAACGGCGAGACGCCGCCGACGCCCGTTGCAGACGCGCCAGTCGGCGACGCCCCCCCGCGCGACGAAGGGCCCGTCCGCCGGCCGTTGATTCGCGCGACGCTCCCGCGGCCCGACGGCATCCCGAAGGAACGCCCGGCGCCGGAGTTCACTGTCCGGCAGCCCGGCCTGCGCGGCGGCGGCTTCCGCGATCAGGGCCGCGGCGGCCGTGGCGGCGGTGGTCTTCGACAGGGCTCGGGCCAGGGCGGCAACGGCCAGCGCTTCGGATCGCGCCCCGCCAAGCCGGCCGGGCGGTTCGACCGCCAGCAGCGCCAGCACGGTCATCAGAAGAAACGCTCCCGCTAATCGATCGATGCGTCCAACCGTTGTTGCGTTGCTGTGCGCCGTCTGCCTCCTCCCGGCCGGCGCTGATGCCGACGTCATCAAATTCGAGCCAACGCAGGGTGTGCAGACCTTCGCGGTCCGCCCGCCCGTGCTCCGCATCAAGCCGGGCGACACGGTCGAATCCCGCACGTTCTCGAGGCCGGGGGACTACTACGACAAGGACGGTGGCGCGTGGCCCGGCGAGGTCGGGCCGTTCTACGTCGAAGGGGCCGCGCCCGGCGACACGCTCGTCGTGCGCATCGTCAAGGTCCGTCCGAACCGTGACAGCGCCGTGTCGAACGTCCGTCCAACCGGCATCAGCGCCGTCGCGCCAGACAGCCGCACGCGCATGCTCACCGATCCGCTGCCGGCACGGCGGTTCGTGTGGGCGCTCGATCGCGCGCGCAACGTCGGCATCCTGGACATTCCCAACTCGGCGTCGAAGCGGATCGAGGTCGCGCTGAGCCCGATGCTCGGCCGGCTCGCGGTCGCCCCGGCGGGCGAGGAAGCGTTCGGCGGCTTGTGGCCCGGCGACTTCGGCGGCAACATGGACTCACCCGATGCGCGCGAGGGGACGACGGTCTACCTCCCCGTCTTCCACGAAGGCGCGTACTTCTACTTCGGCGACGGGCACGCGCTGCAGGGGGACGGCGAGATCTGCGGCTCGGGTCTCGAGACCACGATGGACGTGACCCTGCAGTTCGACGTCGTGAAGGGGAAGCGGATCCGCTGGCCGCGGTACGAGGACGCCGAGGACATCATGGTCGCGGGCAGCGGCCGCCCGCTCGTCGATGCATTCCGGATCGCGCAGGTCGAGCTGATCGAGTGGCTCGTCAGCGAGTACGGCTTCGAGAAGATGGACGCGTACCAGATCGTGTCGCAGGTCGGCCGCTCGCGCATCGCGAACGTCGTCGATCCGAACTACACTGTCATGGCGAAGTTCCCGAAGAAGTACCTGCCGCCGCGAAAACCGGATGCGCCGAGATGACCGACCTGTCGGGCAAGTTCGGACTGATCGTCGGCGTCGCCAACAAACGATCGATTGCCTGGGCCATCGCGCAGGCGGCCGCCGCCTCCGGCGCGCGGCTCGCGCTGACCTACCAGGGCGCGCGGCTCGAGGAGAACGTCCGGGAGCTGGCGGCCGGGCTGAACGATCCGCTGCTGCTGCCGCTCGACGTGACGAGCGATCAGCAGATCGCCGACGTCTTCACGGCGCTCGGGAAGGAGTTCGGCGGCCTCGACTTCGCCGTGCACGGCGCCGCGTTCGCGCCGCGCGAGGCGATCTCGGCGCCGTTTCTGCAGACGACGCGCGACGCCTTCGCGATCTCGCTCGACATCAGCGCGTACTCGCTCATCGCGCTCGCTCGCGGCGCGCTGCCGCTGATGGAAGCGAAGGGGGGCGGAAGTATCCTGACGCTCACCTATCTCGGCAGCGAGCGCGTCTTTCAGAACTACAACGTCATGGGTGTGGCAAAGGCCGCGCTCGAGGCGGCGGTTCGGTATCTCGCCGCCGATCTCGGTCCGAAAGGCATTCGGGTCAACGCCATTTCGGCCGGGCCGATCAAGACGCTCGCCGCGTCGGGGGTTTCGGGATTTTCCGGCATCCTGCAGCATTACCGCGACCGCGCACCCCTGCGCCGCACAATCGAAACGGCAGAGGTTGCGGATGCGGCCCTCTTCCTTCTGAGCTCGGCAAGCCGCGCGGTGACTGCCGAGATCCTCATGGTCGATGGCGGGTATCACGCTACAGGCATGTAGCTTGCACAGCTGAGCAGCGAACAAGTGCGAACAGGGTTGACCGCTCGCATGCAGGGAGGCAGTGAGATGAGGAAGTCAAGTTACGCCACGTACATGCTGCTCGTGTTGGCGATCGTCGCCCCGCTGCTGCTCACGGCGTGCGGCAAGACCGTCGGTGAAACGATCGACGACGCGACGATTACGACGCGCGTGAAGACAGCGTTGCTGAACGATCCGGACGTGGGCGGCCTGCGCATCGACGTGGACACGTTCAAGGG